>JASIJX010000126.1 GCA_030049955.1 Acidobacteriaceae bacterium | reverse complement strand
GCCACCTGCTCCATCTTCGAGCCCGGATCGGTGACGGCGACAAAATGGCTGCCGGCCTTATCGGCGCCCACCGCAGTTTTCATCTCCTCAAAGAAATATTGCTTGAGGATGTTCGGCTCCAGCGTCGAGCCCGATTTACTGGACACGATCGCCAGCGTCTTTTTCAGGTCGAGCTTGTCGCGGATCGCCTTGATCTCCGCAGGATCTGTGGAGTCGACGATGTGCAGCGCCGGAAATCCCGCCTGCCGGCCGAAGGTGACCGATAGCACCTCCGGGCAAAGGCTGGAACCGCCCATGCCCAGCAGCAGAGCCGACTCAAAGCCCGCGGCCTTGATGCCGGACGCAAAATCAGTGAAGGCCGCGAGGTCGCGCTGCTGGCGAGCGACGATATCGGTCCAGCCCATCCAGTCCTGTTCGCCCTTCTGCGTCCAGAGAGTCGGGTCCTTCTTCCAGAACCGTTCAACTTTGTGGTTAGATTGCCAATCGGCGGCGGCTGCTTCGAATGCGCCGCGAAGTTGCTGAGGGATCGCAAATCGAAAGTTCATGATGTTTTTGATTCTGCATCAATTGGGTGGGTTGCGAAAACCTGTCGGCACACCAGTCCGGCGGACCTGGGCGTTTTGCCAGGCGATGCTTCGGCGAAAATTGCCGGACGAAAGATCGTCCGGCAATATCTCTGACAAGGCCCGGGCGCCGTCGCCTTCGACTGCGCCGGGCTCGTGTTCAAAATCGCGGAAACATGTGACTGATCTGATAACTCGCGCCGATCGTAAATCCATTCGGGTTGAGTGAGCCCTCTGGGGTGCTTCCTTCGTACCAGAACTGCGGCCAATACTGATACTCATACTCGGCGCGCACCGAAAGGGCCCGCAGGACCGGATAAGTAACCCCACCGCCGAAAGTCGTTACCGTCCGCGTTTGATGATAAAAACCGGTCCGTGTTGGATAATCCGCATTTCCGAAGCCCAGCAGAAATTTTCCATACGGACGAAAATGGTGAATGTCCCACCGGCCGTAGGTCACGCCGCCCGAAGCCACTTCTTCCTTATTGTGAGCGACCTTCTGCGCGAAATTGGGATTGAAGGCAATATCTTCTCCTTCGATCTGAAAGCCCAGCCCATTGAGGTAGTGCGGCAGAGGAGTCTGGAAGTCGACCCATACCGTGCCGGCCAACATGCGGCCATTATCAAAGTCCGGATTGAAACTTCCCAATCCAGCGCCAACCATGATGGGAAAGCCCCCATTCTCAGTGGCTGAGGGAACTACCTGCGAATATGCCGTTCCGGCCAAACTGAATACTAACGCCGCAAGAATGTGCGGAAAAAACCTCGAACGCATCCTGCATCTCCTTCGGATAGCAGACCGGTTTTCCCCGATATCAACGTAAAACTGCGAGGGGAACGCCCGTTCTGCATATTTTGGGATTGCAAGGCAAGAGTACGGCAGCCCGGGCGACCATCCCGGTTTTCAATTGCTTCAGGATGTACGAAAGTACTGCAACACTTCGGTGCCGGCAAGCATGGTGCTGCCAGGAAAGTGGTTCCGCTCTCAGACTGCTTTAACTACTCTAACCCGTCGACTGGTCCCCAGTTGCGGTCAGTGAGATGTTCCTGCTCGGAGGCAGCAGGCTCATCGAATTTTCGTCGGCCAGTTCGGCGTAATTCGGATCAGGTCGAGACCGCCACGGGGCCCGCCCAGATCCTCAACCGTGAATTCCGGCGCCGCCGCAGGAACTGCCGCAATCGAGCGCGGCTCAAGAACGATCGGCTCAAAATCCACTCCGGCAATCCGCCCGCGGCCTTCGGCGGCAAACAGGTACGCAAGTCCCGGCGCCCCCGCTCCGCGCAAGCTTGCACTGTTCCGGCCGCCTGAAACCGGAATCCGCTCCACGCGAAAATAGTCAGCATCCACCAGAACCGTGCGGTCCGCAAGCTGCTGCGGCGGAACTTTACCCGCGCGCGTCTCCAGCCGCGTCGCCTCGAGAGATTTCTCGATGTGCAGCTCGCGCGGACGGCCGTAATCGTACATGCGATACGTCAGGTCGCTGTTTTGCTGCGTCTCCAGCAGAATCGCTCCAGGCCAGATGGCGTGCACCGTGCCCGCATCCACATACACCAGGTCGCCCTTTGCGATGGGCACCATATTCAGCCGCTCCTCAAGCGTGCCGCCGCGGATGCCTGCTTCAATCTGCGCAATCGTAGTGCCGGGCTTGATGCCGGCAGCCACTTCCGCGCCAGGATCGGCCGCGAGCGCATACCAGCACTCGGTCTTGCCCCGCGGAAATCCGTACTTCTGCGCCATTGCATCATCCGGGTGCACCTGCACGCTCAGCTTTTCCCGCGCAAATAAAACTTTGATCAGCAGCGGCGACTCGCCGGCTTGTGCATCCGGCCCGAGCGCATGGGGTCCGAGTAGCGCCTGGTGAAATTCACTGAAGACCTCGCCCAGTTGCCTTCCCTTGTGCGTCCCCGTACCAACAATGCAGTGATCGCCGGTAAGCCACACCTCGCCGATCGGGTCGCCCTCAGCCACCACGTCGAACCACGGGCGCAGATCGCGATAGCCCCAGATACGCACCGAAAACACCGGCTGAATAAGAAATGGCGCGAAAGCAGCCAGCAGCGTGGGGCGTTGCGACGAAGCAGGGGAAGCTGATGCAGCAGACATTCTTTTCAATCGATCCTGTCCGTGAAATTCGCCTGAGCAAATGCGTCAGGTCCTCGAAGGCCATCGAGGTCCCAGGCCCTTATCTTCGACCGTCCGGTGCAGCGCAAAACCAGACAAAAGCCGCAAATTCCAATCTAGCAGACACAGAGGATGAAAGATTCCCACGAAATATGCTCCGTCTTGTTTTGTTCCTAGTTTCCGCTTCTAAGAAAACTCCAAAAACAATTTCATCTGCCTCTCAAAAAATGTGCCGATCTCAGTCACTAGGGGGATCCGGTGCACTTCATTCGCTCTGCAGACAAACATCGTTTCGCTTTTGCGCGCATCTGCGCCATCGCTGGTGCTCCGCTGCTTATTGGCGCTCTTGCATGGGCCGGCGGACCCAAATACATTGCGGGCACGTCCTACTTCAACCCCGCCGTCGCCGGCCAGCCGGTGCGCTGGGCCAACGGGCAGGTGAGCTACTACGTCGATCAGGGGCCGCTCAGCGCCACCGTCACAAACCAGCAGGCCACTGCGATGGTCGACGCCGCAGCGGCCATCTGGAACGCCGTTCCCACCGCCGGTGTCGCGCTCGTCGACAAAGGCCCACTCAACGAAGACGTCAACGGCTCGAACATTCTGGTCAACGCCTCAGGCACAATCATTGCGCCCGCCGACGTAACTCCATCGGCTACCAGCTATCCCGTCGCGGTCATCTACGACGCCGACGGATCAGTCATCGACGCACTCTATGGCCCCACGGCCAGCGCAGCCGGCGCCTGCCAGGACAACAGCGTCTTCGTCTGGACAGACAACTTCAACCCCGACGCGACCTTCGCCCACGCTGTCATCGTGCTCAACGGCCTCTGCGCCACCAGCGCTCCGCTCCTCGACATGATGAGCTTCGAACTCGAGCGCGCCTTCGGGCGCGTGCTCGGGCTGGACGCTTCGCAGGTCAATCCCGATGCGCTCACAGACAACGAGCCCAACGGAACGCTCGGCTGGCCAGTGATGCAACCGGCTCCTGCCGGCCTCTGCGGCGCGTCGGGCGGCGACTG
>JASIJX010000125.1 GCA_030049955.1 Acidobacteriaceae bacterium | reverse complement strand
ATTTTTTGAGCAAAGTGGCGGCGGCCTGCGTCTGGTGCATGTATGAGTACCGGCGAGGCCGCTTACGCAGGCTGGATGGAGATGCCCTTAAGCGCGAAGTCGAGCGCGAGGGTGACCGCGGGGATGAGCGAGCAGGCGAAGGCCGAAGAAGCTGAGCTCGAGTCGCTGCTTGAGTCGCTGGTCGAGCAGCACTCGGGTACCTTGTACCGCGTCGCGTACTCCGTACTGCGCAACCCCACGGACGCCGAAGACGCCGTGCAGGAGACCTTTCTGCGTGTGCTGCGGCACCGGCACATGCTGGGTGAGGTGCGCGACCAGCGGGTGTGGCTGGTGCGGATCGTCTGGAACGTTGTGCTCGACCGCAAGCGACGCGCCAAGACGCGGCCGGAAACCGACGACGTCTCCGAGCTGGCTCGGGTGCTGCCCTCGAACGGGCTCACCGCCGAAGAGGTTGCAGCCGCGGCCGAGCACCATGCGCACGTGCTGTCCTGCGTGGACAGGCTGCCGGCCAAGGAGCGGCAGGTGCTGCTGCTTTCGGCCTTTGAAGAGTTGTCCAGCGTTGAAATTGCCGAGGTCCTGCGCATAACCGAGTCGAGCGCGCGATCACGGCTGTTCCGCGCGCGCAACCTGATGGCCGAGATGCTGGATCACAAAAGGAGTCTGCGATGAACCCCACATGGGAAAACAGGAACGGCGCTGGGGCGCATGACCAGGACGCCGCGAACGGTGCCGGCAGCGCGCATGAGTTGCGTGAACTGCCCGAGTTGCGCCAGTTAGATGACACGCTGCGGCTGGTCGCCTCCGTTCCGGTTCCCGAAGGTCTTGAGGATCGCGTGCACGTGGCCCTGCGTGCTGCGCCGCGCGGCGCGCGGATACTGGCGTGGCCCACGGCGATGCGTCCACAGGCCGCGTGGCTGGGCAGCGGCTGGGCACGCACGGCGGCGGCGGCGGCGATTGTGTTTGTGGTCGCCGGCGGCGGATGGGGCGTGTACCTGCACCTCCCGCACTCGGCTTCAAAGGTGGTAACCATGCCGGCGCCCCAGAAGACCGGCGGATTTTCGAGTACCGGAGCCATTCGCACGCCCGACTCGATCAAGGGCCCCCTGATTTCAGCTCCTGTGACTGCAGCTCCCGTAACTGCGACGCCGCTGATTGCCAAGCCATCGGCGCACAGCAAGACTCACCCCGGCAAGCTGAAAGCGAAGAAGCCGGCAACGCCGGCCGCGGTTTCAACCATTGCGCCCGCGGCTGTTCCAGCCGAGCGCTAGACGGAGCGCCAGAGCAAGGCGATCGACCACTACGATCGACCATCAAGATCGGCCATTACACTTCGCGCGTCAGAGCGCGGATCACAATGCCGAGCAGCGCAAGCGCAACGGCGCCCCAGAAAGCGGGGATGAATCCGGATACATGGAAGCCGCGCACAACTCTGGATGCGAAATAGATCATCAGCCCGTTGATGACCAGCAGAAATAGCCCCAGCGTGAGGATGCTCAGCGGAAACGTGACGATCTTGAGGAACAGTCCAAGCGTCGCGTTCAGAAAGCCGATAACCAGCGCAGCGACGAGCGCCGGCCAGAGACCGGCAACATGGAAGCCAGGAACGATCTCCGCAACAATGAGCAGCGCCAGCGCGCTCAGAAACCAATGCAGCAGAAGCCGGAACATAGAGTAGGTCCCCTCTTAAGTGCAATCGCCGCGCCCGCAAAATCTAAAGCCCGGCCGCGTTCCCTCTACGCTAACTGCACTTAGCCGCCGGCGCAAGCAAATCTGTCAGGTTTCCCCTGACAGATTTCGGCTGGCTTTCGCCGTATTGGTGCCCCGGCATCCATCGCATCTAATCCAGATGAGTGCGTATGAAGTTCCACTTCGGCCAGCCTTTCGCCGGCGTCTTCCTGATATTCAGCCTTCTGTCCGTTGCAGCGGCTCAAACAGCGAACCGGTCCAGCTCTGCGCCCGCAGCCGGCGCCTCGCACCTCGACTTGCAGCAGTTGCTGCACCGGGTCGTGGAACACCAGAAGCAGGTCGAGGCTATGCGCGAAAACTACACGTACGATAGCGTGCAGACAAATCAGCAAATCGACTCGAATGGGCAGGTGAAGAAGACAGCGACCGAGAAGCGCGAGGAGTTCTTCGTGAACGGGCACATGATCGGGCGGCTGGTCGAGCGCAACGGGCAACCGTTGAGCCACTCCGACCGGCAGAAGGAAGACCAGCGCATCGCCGGGTTAGTGGCAAAGGCCGAGAAGACACCGCCGGATCAGCGGCTCGAAGGGCCAAATATCACCATAGACCGCGTGCTCGAGCTGATGGAGCTGCACAACCCGCGACGGGAGATGTTCAGAGGCCGGCCGACAATTGTCTTCGATTTTGTGGGCCGCAGGGACGTGAAGACACACGGCATGATGGAAGACGCCTCGAAAAAGCTCCGCGGAACGGTGTGGATCGACGAAGCCGACCTGCAGGTAGCGCACCTGGAGGTAATGGTCGACGACAATTTCCACATCGCCGGGGGCCTGCTGGCGAGCGTCGAGAAAGGATCGAACTTCCGCTTCGACCAGACGCGGATGAACGCCGGTCTCTGGCTTCCGGTTGCTTCTGAAGCAGACATGCAGGCGCGGGTTTTACTTCTCAAAAACCTGCGCGAGCGTTACGTGCAGCACGACTTCGGCTTCAAGCGGTTCGGCGTGGAAGCAGCCGGCGTGCAGCCAGTTTCCCAGACGCGTCCCTAGGCTATTCTCGCCTTCGGGTGAGTATCGAGGTTTTGAAGGTACTTGCTATGCAAGCTAGAGGAAAACTTCTTGTAAAGAGGGGCTTCGTGTCAGGGCACGACTTCAGTCGTGCCGAAAAGGCCCAATATAACAGTTTGGGCTTCAGCCCCCGGAGGGATGCTTCGAACTCATCCGGCGATAGGAATTAAGTCTCACGGCAACCCATGAAGCCCGTACTCTTCACATCACCATCCGTACCCGCCGGTTCATGCGCTACATTGAACCCATGTTCGTTCGGCGAATTACCGTGGACCGGGTCGATCTCGAAGGGGTAAAGCATGCCTGTCCGCTCAAATGGATCGACTCGTTTGCCATGCGCAACTTTACCAACGACGCCATCTTCGACGACACGCTGCCCGTGGCCGACGGCCTGCTCGAGGCCGGCCTGCGGGTTCCGCTCGATCGGCTTCACGCAGCCATGGAAGACTGGTTCCGGCGGAAAGGCTATGTAAAGCCAGATGAGCGGCTGGAGGTGCGCGAAGAGGCGAAGTGACCCAGCGAGTCAGGGGCTGGCGGATGCTCAGCGCATGATAGCCTGAGAGCGAATTGTCGGCCATGAGATTTCGAGCCTGCGCAACAACTCTATGGGCGTTCTGCCTGGCGGCATCCGGCGCCACTGGAAGAACACAGTCTCCTGCCAACAATGCTCCGCTGCCCAATCCCGCCGCGTTGCTCCAGCGCGCCATCGACAACGAGAAAAAACTCGCCGCCGAGCAGGAGCGCTATGACTGCACCGTCGCCGACCAGGCAACCGAGACCGACAAAAACGGCAATGTGAAGAAGACCGTGTCCGAAGTGAAGGAGCAGTTCTTTGTCAACGGAATTGCCATTGAACGCACCATTCAAAAGAACGGCAAAGACCTGTCGCCCGCCGATTCGAAAAAGCAGGATGAGCGCGTCATGAAGGAGACGCTCAAATACTCAAACCAAACCACCGCGCAGAAAGAAACCGACAAGCAGGACCAGCAGGTCGAAGACATTCTCGCGGCGATGATGCTCGTAAACGGCCGGCGGAGAATCGAGAACGGCCGCAACATCCTCGAATACGACATCGTTCCCAATCCCCGCTTCCACGCGAAGAACCTCAACCAGCGCTTCGCGACCGTGATGCAAGGCACGATCTCGGTTGACGAGCAAACCGGCGAGCCAATTGACGTGAACATCAAATCCGTGGCCGACCTCAAGATCGGCGGTGGCGTTCTGGCCGACCTGCATAAGGGCTTCTGGCTTCACATTCACAACCATGCCCAACCTGACGGCGTGTGGCTGACGGACCTGGCGGAAGGCTCTGGCGACGCGCGTGCGGCGCTGTTCTTTCATCCCTACTTCCGCTTCAAGGAAACGCTAAGCGGATGCCACCTGTACACGGCAACGGCAACTCAAGTAGGGCCGGCCAAGCCGGTAAAGTGAAACTGCAGCAAAACACAAAGACCATCCCTGCAAGGGATGGTCTTTATGCCTCACAAGTTGATCAACCAATCCGGCTAAGCCAACTGCCGCTTCGGCCGAAAGGCATAAAAATACCAGCGCAGATAATGCGGCAACCACGCGAATAGCTTGAACTTCGACTGCCCTTGCGTGCGATCGCGCCACGTCGACGGAATCTCCGCAATACGATAGCCGGCCAGAAATGCCTTGACCGTGATTTCGAGATTCAGCTCAAAGCCCCGCTCGCTCTCGAGCTGGAACTGCCGCAGCATCTGGCTGTCGTAGATCTTGAACGCGTTGGTAGCGTCGTGCGTTGGAATGCCGCGCAGCCAGTGCAGGCTGACGCCGGCAATGCGCGACAGGCCCTGCTTGAGTACCGGCCCATTCACGATGCGCCCGCCCTTCATATACCGGCTGCCGACAACAATCTGGTATCCCTCGCGATACAGCTCCAGCATGCGGCTCACCTGGGCCAGATCGTCGGAGAGGTCGGCCATCACCACCAGCAATGGCCCGCTCTCAACCTGGCGGAAGCCAGTAAGCAGCGCGCCCACAACGCCCCGCCGCACGGAATTTTTGACCAGGCTCAGGCGCTGCTCGCCGCGCGCTATCACCGCCTGCACCACCGGCACCGTATCGTCCTGGTCGAAGTCGTAAATCACCAGGGCGCGGAACGGGCATTCGATGTAGGTGGTAAGTTCCCTCCACAAATCTTCAAATCCGGCGCCCTCGTTATATACGGGAATGATGATAGTGAGATCGTCCCTGCTGGCAGTCACCGCTGTCCTCCCTTTTCGTTCCTGCATTCTCAGGCCGCAATGCTCTCGCGCCCGGCAGCGGCGCCAGGCAAGAGAAAAACAAAATTAGATCTGAGCCACCCTGATTTGCTCATCAATCCACGGAATCACTTCATCCAGAATTGTGCTCAGCGGTGTCTCCGCGCGGTAGCCCAGCAATCGTTCCGCTTTTTCTACATCCGGAGAGCGTTCCTGCACGTCGTGCTCATAACCGGGATCGTGAGCCACGCGGAACGGCTTCGCATCCTTGTGAATCTTCTTCCAGATCAGCTCGGCCAATTCGAGAACCGTGGTGCGCACCGGCGTCGACAAGTTGAAATCCTCGTTCAGCGCCTTCGGATGCTCGATACAGATCCGGATTCCTCTCGCCAGGTCGCCGCCATACGTGTAATGACGCACTTGTTTGCCGTTGCCGAGAATGTGCAGCGGGTCCTGGCCCTTGAGCACCTTCTGCACCAGATCGGGCACCACGTGCGACATCGCCAGCTTCACGTTTCCGCTATACACATCCACGTCCCGCAGAGCGCGCTTTTCTCCGATCCCGACGCAGTTGAACGGCCTCACGATCGTATACGGCAGGCTATATTGCTGCCATGCGCCCTTCACGTATACTCGGTGGCCAGCTTTTGAAATCCGTAGGTCGACTTCGGCGGCGGGCACCGCATCTCAGCCCCTTCTGGAGTCGGATACTCGGCCGTGGATTCGTACACCATGCTCGACGACAGCAACGTAATCTTCTCGAGCTTGTTGTGCTCGTGCGCGTAAATAGCGGCGTCGAATGCGCTGGCCGTAATCCGCTCGTTCTCTGCCATCAGGTCATAG
>JASIJX010000124.1 GCA_030049955.1 Acidobacteriaceae bacterium | reverse complement strand
GAAGCGGAGCGAAACATGCGACTGGAAGCAATGGCAGTATCGATTCCACATGTGGAGGGGCATCCGAACCGGGTGCCATTCGAGGGCGTGTTGACAGTGGTAAACACGCCCAGCGACAAAGCGCCGTCGGGAGCGCGCGGTCACCGGGTGATGCTCACCCGCGAGGCGGCCGAGCGGGCGCTGCCCTCGCTTTTGGGCATGGCCGTGGACTACAGGCCAGGATGGGACGGTCACGATGCAAGGCGCAAGATCGGCCTGCTGACCGAAGCCAACCTCGTTGGGCAGCGGCTTACGGTGCGCGGGTATCTCTACGCGCGCGATTTTCCCGACGTGGCGAAGGAGATGGCGGCCTCGGCGAAGACCAACCCTGGCGCCATGGGCATGAGCTACGAGCTGGCCGACGCGCGTGTCGAGGACATGCGCGCCGAGATATGGAAGCTGACGCGGGTGACGTTTACCGGCGCAGCCATCCTTCTGCGCGAGAAGGCCGCCTACCGGGCGACGAGCTTCCGGATGGCGAGTTGAAGCGAGGGACCAGGGAATAAGGAACAGGGAATAAGGGCTTGCAGATTGGTGGCATCAGCAAGCCGGCAGGTCTGCCAGCCGGCGAACAGGCTCCGGGATCTCCGGAGCCTGTTCTTTGCGATCGAGTTGTGAACCCGGAGGCCGGCTGCTCCCTGTTCCCTGATCCCTGATCACTGACAACTAACCACTGTTCACTGAACTGATTTCAACCGAAAGGAAACGGACGCACATGGAAGAGAACGCAATCGTGGAACGGCTTGAGAGCGCGGCCACTTTACTCGAAAAGACGCTGTCGCGGCTTGAAGAACGGCAGGGCTTCTTGTCAGGCGAGGTGGAGAAGATCTCGGCCACCGTGGAGCAGAGCCGCCGCGAGACGGAGCTGACCGAAAAGCTGGCTGCCGCCGAGCGCGAGATCGCAGAGCTGAAGGCGGCCGCGCACACTGCCGTGAACTCAGTGCGGCGCACGCTGCCCGCCAGCACTGCGGAGATGCTGGCCAAGCACGGCCTCGGCGACGGGCCGGTCGATGTCCGCAAGCTGGACGCAGCTCTTAGCGGGCTGAGCCTGGAGCAGCGCATCGCCGTCAAGACGCAACTGCTGCGTGCCGGAGCTATCGCGTAGAAACAGCGGACAGCAGACAGCCTACAGCTTTTGGATTCAATTCGCCGGGAACTGTGGGGTGTCGCTGATTACTGTCAAGTCTCAAACTTCACCGGGAACTGTCAGCTGTTTGCTGTTCGCTGTCAGCTCTGATCACCACGGCCCCATGGAGGGGGCGGAAAGATGCCTATGAACGCAACCTTTGCAGACATCCATGCAGCAGCGGATTACATCGGGCCTGGAGCGATTGAAGTTCCTCTTTACCAAACGGAGATCTTCGACATCTGCCGGCGCTCGAGCCCTTTCGGCCAGCGCATCAAGCAGGTTCCGGCCACCGGCCACCCGTCGCGCTTCTTTGAGGAGACGGCGATTCCCAATCCGGGCACAGCCGGCTTCGTGAATCCGCGCAGCATCTCGCCGACTGTGGTCTCGCCCACACGGATTGAGATGGCCGTGCCGCTCAAGGCCATTGTTGCGCAGATCAACTACAACCTGTTCGACATGGAACTGGGCGATCAGCAGAAGCAGTTCGCCTATCTGCAGGCCAAGGATATTGTCGACACGGTGAGCGGCGTGATGGTGACTCACGACGTGGCGCTGTGGCAGGGCAACGACACCAGCCTCAGCGCGCCCACTACCACGCAGTACATGGGCGTGGCTGCGCAGATCGCCGCAGGCGGCAACTCGGTGACCGTCACCACCTCGATGAAGATCGTGGACACCATTAAGACCACGATTGCGCAGATGGTCTCGAGCACCGGTTATTACGTGCGTCCTACGGCCATCTATGCCAACCCGGTGCTGCTCGATCTGATCGACCAGGAGATGAAGACCGACTACAACGTTGTTCTGCACACCGACAAAATCACCGCCGGCTTTACGGTGAAGATGTTGTCGACGCAGGCCGGCGATCTGCCGCTGATTCCCGACTGGAGCCTGCCTTACACGGGCACGCCGGGCACGGGCAATGCGGTGCTGCCGGCGTACATCGTCACTGAAAACCTAATCGAGTACCACTGGCTGGGCGACCCGACGCCGCGTATCTTCCAGCTCGGCCTGCCCAACTCGCTCACCTACCAGTACGTGGCCGTCAAGTTCGGCGCGCCGGTGGTGAAGGGCGCGAACTTCGCGCACTACCAGGTGCAGGTGCAGCGGTAGGTAGAAGCAGGGAACGAGGGAACAAGGGACCGAGGGACCAAGGAATCAGGGATTGAGCAAGGAAATAAAGACTCTGCGCTAACCAACCAGTTTGGTGCGTCGTGAATCGGGTCTTTGCTTTCTTGTTCCCTTGTTTCCTCGGTCCCTTGTTCCCTGTCTTTTAGAAAGGAAGCGCAATGGCGTACCTGGAGCCAACGGATTATCCCAACTATGGATTGCCGGCCGGCACGACGGCGGACTGGATCACGGCGGCGACGGCGCTGATCAACAGCTACTGCCGCCGGCCGGACCTGAACATTATCCAGTACACCGAGCGGCTGCGCGTTACGGCGGGCTCGCAGACGGTGCGGCTCACGTATCTGCCGCTCGCGCCACTGGCGCCGGCCACGTCCTGGTTCGTCTGCATTGAAGGCCGCTACATCAAGCCGCGGCGCGGCGAGCTGCCTTACGTGCCGCTCGTCAATGAACCGCTTGTCGATGCGGCGCTGGCCTTCGGCCTGCCCGGGCAGTGGACCAGCATCGATCCCAGCCTGGTGGATGTGGACCCCTGCAACGGCGAGCTGATGCTGCCTTACAACCTGCTGGGACTGCCGTTCAACGAGGTGAAGGTCACTTACACGGCGGGACTGGCGACGATTGGCGACGACATAAAGTCGGCCTGCGCGCAACTGGTGCGTAATGCCCAGGCCACGCCCGCGCTGAACGCCAGCTTCACCAAGATGGACACCATGTGGATGCAGTATTTTTCGAGTTCTCTGATCGACGAGACGGTGCAGCAGTGGCTGAATCCGTACGTCGCCAACAGGCTGGGCTAAGCCCATGCGGGGTGATTTATGAGCGATACGGCGCCGCGTAATCCGGTGGCAGCGCCGCGCATGCTGGCCGATGCCCTGCTGCGCAGCCTGGGAGGCAGCACAGCGCTGCTGCGCGTGACCGGCACGAATACTGACACCAGTCAGTCGGAGGTGGGCCTCGTGGCCACCACCTTTGCCGAAGTGGTGGTGAGCCCGGTAGTGATGCGCAAGATGCGGCCCACATGGCAGGAGGGCGGCGAATCGAAGTGGGAGCTGATGGTTTCGGCTACCGGCGTGGAGCAGCAGGTGTGCGCGCTCGATCTGGCCTCCGCGCAGGCCTTATTCGCGCAGACGCTGGCCGTGACCGTCGCCGCGCAGGACTACCTGATCGAATCCATCGCCGCAAACGAGGCCTTCGGCCAGGTCTACATGTACCGGCTGTTATTGCGCCAGGCGCAGCCGCAGGCGGTGTAGGAAAACAGGGATCAGGGAATAGGGAACAGGGAACAGTTCCGGATCTATCTCGCTCGACACAATTAGCCAAAGCGCGCGAACAGGAAAGGTGGATGGGAAGCAGGAGCAGAGATTGGGGTTGATTTTGCTGATCCCTGATCCCTGATCCCTGTTCCCTGCTTCTTATGCAAAACGCGAAAGACTCTTTCTACATGACGCTGCGGACGCGGCTCGCCACCATCAATCCCGAGCGCACCATTCTGCTGCGCGGCGCGGTTCGGCCGGGGATATTAGTCGAAGAGGCAGAAGCGCCTATCGGCCAGCCGCTGAACGATGTTTTCATCCTGCGCTGGCTTGCACTGGGCACCGATGTCGATCTCGCCGCCACCATGGCGGCAATGCAATGCGAGGTCATGTACGGCACTTGCGGCACCCAGAGCTTCGGCGGGCTTGACCGCGGCCGCGCGCTCAGCGAGATGGACGAAGAGCTGCTCGCCATGCTTCAGCCTTTCTGGACACCCAAGTTGAATTACACGGCCACTCCGCCGACGACAATGCTGACGCAGGTCTTCTGGGACGAGCCGGCGTTTACGCCTATCGTCACGCTGCGCGATCGTCTCAGCCGCACCGCGGCCGTGATGGTCTACAGCTATCAAGAGCAGGGGGAGTAAATGGCATCAACTTTTTTTTCGGCTCCGGCGCCTGTGGCGCGGCGGGTGCGTGCGTACTTCGCGCCGGTGAACCGGACCGCGCAGACGCCTGCGCTCTTCGATCCCTCCGAGCAGGGCCGCTTCAGCCTCGATGCTCCGCCTGCGCCATGGATCTGCTTGGGATGGATCCAGAACTTTGCGCGCAAGCCGGCGAGCAAAACCACGCCGCTCCTCACCGGCATTCCCGCCGCTCCGCTCGAACAGGTGCGCGAAACGCTGGGCGCGGAAGTGAGTTTCGAATTTTTGAGCTGGACCAAACTTACGATGGCCCTGGCGACTGCGTCGCAGCACATGAATCTGCTTGCGCCGGCCAGTGGCGCGGCTCCGGCCGCCGATGGAGCGGAGCCATCGGCGGCCGTGGTGCCGCAATCGGGCTCGACTGCCACCAACATCCTGCTTGCTTCCTCCGACGCGGCGAAATTTTCTGCTGGCTCAATCGTGGCCGTCGATGTGGACTACACCGGCCAGACCGGATTTGTCGGCAGCCCCGTAGCCGGCGCGTACGTGCGTCAGGCCTTGAGCGACATCGAGTACATCCGCCGCGTGACTTTCAACGTGGCGCTGGTAGCTCAGGTTAGCTCATCGGGATTAACGCTCGCCGAGCCCTTGCCCGGCGGCGCACCCGCGGCCGGCGCCAAAGTGCAGCTGGTTACCGGTTTCGTCGATCGCGAGGGCGGCAGCTTTTACCAGGAGTGGTCGGCGCTGTTCGTCATGGAAGGCAGCCAGAACGAGCGCGTCTTCTTTTACTATCCGCGTCTGCAATCGGGCGCCGGCGCAGAAGAGACTGTTCTGCCGCTCAATGCGAAAAACAAAACCGCCCAGTCAAGCGTGCTGGGCCAGTCGCGCGTACTGCTCAAGGGCCAGTTCCTGGCGCTGCCGGTCACCGATCCGCTCGATGGCGAGCGCGTAGTGTGCTACCGCAGCTTTCTGCCGGCAGCCAATGCGTTGGTGTAGCGGGGCAGTGGTTAGTCTGCAGCTTATTGATACGCTGACGCGCAGTCTCACGTCCCACCCTTTCGCAAACAGCGCGAAAGGATGGGGCACGGGAACTGCTTGCCGATCACTGACCACTGTGAAAGGGCGCAATGAAGATCACCATCAACAACCAGGACTACACCGCAGCGCTCGACGCGGCGCATCCGCTCACTATCGAGCGTAAGCTCAATGCGCCTTCGATCTGCCAGTTGTGGCTAACACTCGCAGCCAACGGCACGCTGCCTGCGCCGGCGCGCTATCAGCCACTGGCCGTTACCGGAGACGACGGCACGGTGTACTTCACCGGCTACATCGCCGTAAGCCCGCTGCCCGAGTACGCCGGCGTTGGCCTTGAAGGGCCGCGTTACCGCACCGCTATTCAAGCGGTGAGCGACGAGTTGCTGCTCGACCAGTTGATGATGCCGCCGAGCAAAAGCACAAGTAGCGAATCCATCGGCGCGTTGCTGACGGCGCTAGTAACGCACACCGGCTCTTCGGCGCTTTCGACTACGGGTCTTTCGCTGGCCACGGCCGTCAACAATTTTTCTCCTGAGCCAGGTTCGAACTGGAGCGACAGAGCCGGCCAGGCCGCAGGCATGTCGCGGGCCGCGTATCGCGCGCTCAGTGGCGCGCTCTCCGCATTGGGTGTCGGCACTATCGTGCACCCGCTCAACGAAACCGACGGCAGCCTGACCCTGGCAAATCTCGCCTTCACTGCGAGCGTGAAGCGCGCGCTGGCAAACGACGTGACCGTCTGCGGCGAAAATGAGCCGTGGGCGTACGTCACGGAATATTTCCTCGGCGACGGCGTAACCACCACCTTTCTTCTGGCTGAAGATCCCTGGCTTCCGGCAACATCCAAGACGACGCTCATCTACGAGCTATTTAACGAGGCGTCCATTAACCCCACGCTGTGGAGCGCGCTGGGCAGCGCCGGCACTTTCGTCCTCGGTCCAAACGGCTTGGCGATGAACGGCGGCAACGGCATCGACGGCGAGACGGTGCTCGCCTGGCTCGATCCCATCGAGATGGGCAGCACGCTGCTGATGGAAGCCGTGGGCGTGACGCTTTCGCCCGGCAGCACTGGCATTCTCTGCGGCTTTTTCATGCCGCCGGAGGTATCCGCCAGTTGTACGGCCGGTTTCCAGGTTACGGCGCAGGCAGGCACCGGCGCAGTCACGCTTCAGCCCTTCGTGGAGGGCCAGGCAGCGGGCACAACCTTCGCAATCAACACGGCCAATCAATACACACTGCGCGTGCGCGTGTACTGCCCGGAGATCGAGCGCGAGCAGTCGCTCTACTATTCGTTCGGCGACAACGGACCGATCGTCGCAGGCGGCACGGGCATTCTTGCATCGGCGAAGATTCAGATGGAGATTCAGGAATTCGTCAACGGCGTGGGCGCAACGCCGGTTACGCTCTACGACGGCGGCATCAGCTCGCTGCCGGGTTTCTGCATGGCCGTGCCCGCCAGCAGCCTCAATCTCATCGGCACCATGCGCGCCTTCAACCTCACCGATCTCGGTTCCGGCTGGGTGGTAAGCACGCCGCCGTCAGGCGGCCCTTATACGCGGCGCATAGGCACCACTGCCGAATCCGCCGAGTGCCACGTGGAGCGCACCGGCAAGCTTGTCTTCTACACCGGCTCGGCTCCTGTAGCCGGCGAGCAGATTGCCGTCAACTACCGCACCACCGGCCGCGCCGTTGGCCGCTCGGTCAACACGGCCAGTCAGCAGGCACTGTCCGCGGCTGGCTCGCCGTCCGTTGCAGTATGGATCGGCACAGTGAGCAATCCCCCCGCACGCAGCTCAGCCGACTGCCGCAATGCCGCGCAGGCAATCGAGCAGGCGGCCGCCGGCGTGAGTGCGCTGTGGAGCGGCACATACAAGGGAACACGCGCAAGCTTTGCCAGCGATGTGTGGCCCGGCGACGCGCTGCTGCTCAATGCGCCTTCCACCAATCTGGATGCACAGGTGGTCGTCCGCACCGTTAAAGTCACGTATGCGCCCAGCTACCCCGATCTGGTGAATTACGAAATCACCTTCGCCAACGACTGGGCCGATGACCTGGCCATCAAGACCAGCACCACCGTCCCGGCTAACACCTGGCTGCCGGCGCTGGTGAACCCAACGATGCTGGAAAACCTGAACGCGCTCACAGTGACCACGCTCAACGGCAGCACCGTTACCGTGAACACCGGCGCAACGCCGCCTACGGGCGGCGGTTTTGAAATCCGCCTGCGTGACTGGGCCTTCCAGGCCGGTGAGGACCCTACGCTGGTGACGCGTAGCACGGTCGAGAACATCACCTTCTCGCGCGTTTCGGCTGCCGACCGGTTCTATATCCGGATATACGATGGCAGCACGCCGCCGAATTATTCGGAGTTCTCGACGGCGCTCTTTATTAATCTGCCGCTGAGTTCGTAAAAGGTTTCAGGTTGCAGTTATCAGGCTTCAGGTGTCAGCGATCAATTCGGGCAACGGCCAACTGAACCCTGACACCTAATCCCTGAAACCTGCACGGAGTGCGCCTATGCGGATGATGAATGAATTTGAGGCCCAGGTATTAAGCGATCTGAGCGTGCTGAAGGCGCAGATGACGGGACTGATGGGCGACGGCAACGGCGGCCGCCTGGCAGAACTCGAGCGCCGCATGGACCGCCACGAGCAGAACTGGCAGCGCGCCAGGGGATTTCTCGCCGCGCTCAGCGTCATCTTCGCCGTGCTGGAGATTGCCGTGGGCGCATGGCATCGGCGTTAGGGCCTTGCGCTTCGTATAATCAGCGCATGAGCGAGAAATCGCACAAGCAACCGCTGGTGGGCGTCGTCATGGGCTCCAAAAGCGACTACGAGGTAATGTCGGCAGCCGTTGAGCTGCTGCGCGAACTCGGAATTCCGCACGAAGCAAAGATCGTGAGCGCGCACCGCACGCCGGACCGGCTCTTCGAGTACGCTGAGACAGCGCGCGCACGCGGTCTGCACGCCATTATCGCGGGAGCCGGCGGTGCAGCGCACTTGCCTGGCATGCTCGCGGCTAAAACACTCGTTCCCGTGCTCGGCGTTCCCGTCCCTGCCACCCAACTGAACGGCCTCGATTCGCTGCTCTCGATCGTGCAGATGCCCAAAGGCGTGCCGGTGGGAACACTCGCCATCGGCAAGGCGGGCGCGGCCAACGCCGCGCTGCTCGCCGCGCAAATGCTGGCCACAACCGACGAAGCGCTCTACGAGCGGCTGGCCGCCTGGCGCGCCGCACGCACAAAAGAAGTCCTCGAACAGAATCTCGACCAGAAGCTCGATGAGAGAACCGACCAGAAGAACGGCCCGAAGACTGGCGAGAAAAACGACGAGAAGCTCGGCGAGGAGCTTCACCCTTGAATCGCGAGCTTTCTCTCAAGCAGGAAAATATTGTCCGGCCCGGTGGCCTGCTAGCCATTCTCGGCGGCGGCCAGCTTGGCCGCATGATGGCCATGGCCGCGCGGACGATGGGTTATCGCGTGCGCGTGATGGATCCCGAGGCAAAATGCCCGGCGAGTTTCGTCGTGGACGAGACCATCGTGGGCCGCTGGGACGATACCGACGCCGCGCGCCGGCTCGCGCAGGGCGCCGGCGCGGTGACTTTGGAGATAGAGCAGATTGGCGTGGACGCGCTTGAACAAGTGGCGCGGCTTGCGCCGCTGCGCCCCGGCGTTGAGCCCATCCGCATCATCCAGGACAAGACGCTACAAAAGCCGTGGCTCGCCGAGCATGGCTTTCCGGTTGGCCCGTTCTACGTGGTGCGCAGCGAAGACGAACTGCGTTCCGCAGCGCCGGCCCTCGGCGGCAATGTGTTCCTCAAGATCGGCCGCGGCGGATACGACGGCCGCGGACAAGTGCGCATTCAACCAGGCACTGACCTTGCAGAAGCGTGGAAGCAACTCGGCGGCAATACTTGCGTGGCCGAGCAGGCTCTCGAACTCGACTGCGAGATCAGCGTAATGGCCGCGCGCAATCCGGCCGGCGAGGTGCGCACGTATCCCGCTGCGCGCAATCATCACGAAAATCAAATTCTCGCCTGGAG
>JASIJX010000123.1 GCA_030049955.1 Acidobacteriaceae bacterium | reverse complement strand
GCGCAGCTCTCCGGCCAGCTTACGCTCTGGAACCAGCAGGGCTCGCACGTGCGCCGCGGCAGCCTGCTGGTAATTCCCTGCGGCAAGGCACTGCTCTACGCCGAGCCAATCTACCTGCAGGCCGAGCGCAGCCCCATGCCGGAGTTGCGCCTCGTCGTTCTTGCGCTGCAGGACCGGCTCGCCTACGGCCCCAACTTCGCAACCGCCGCAGCAGCGCTGTTCGACGGCGCAGACTCCTCGCTTACGGCGACAGTAGCTGCCCCGCAAACTGCGCCAACCGCGCTGGCTGCAGGCGCACCGCAGCCCAAAGCAGACCTCAATGCGCTCATCGCGCAGGCCAACCGGGATTTTGCCGATTACCAGCGGCTAACATCAGAGGGCAAGTTAAGCGAAGCCGGCCAGAAGCTCGATGATTTGAAGCACGTGCTCGACCAGCTCAACGCAAGCGCCAAATAAAAGTGACCGTAGCGCCGGCCTCCAAACCGGCCGTCATGCCGGTCCCCAGACCCGCATCAGGAGCAATTAAGATGCCACGCTTCGCCGCGAACCTCTCCATGATGTACCGCGAGCACGATTTTCTCGACCGCTTTGCCGCCGCCGCACAGGATGGTTTCACCGCCGTCGAATATCTCTTCCCATATGATTACCCGGCAGACAAACTGCGCAGCCTGCTCGAGCGGCATGGATTGCGGCAAGTATTATTCAACGCGCCTCCCGGCGACTGGAACGCTGGCGAGCGCGGCAACACGGCGATTCCCGGCCGCGAGAAAGAATTTCGCGATGGTTTTGAGCGTGCGCTCGAGTACGCTCAGGTCTTGGAGTGTCCGCAAATCCACGCCATGGCGGGATTAATCCCTTCGGATGGAAACCGCGCGAGCTTTCGCGCTACCTATCTCGAAAACCTGGCATGGGCGGCAGACAAAGCTCACCCGGCAAGCATAGACGTGCTCATCGAACCAATCGCACAGCGCAACATTCCCGGCTTCTTCATCAACCGGCAGGACGAAGGCCATGCCATCGTCGCTGAATTGCGCAAGCCGAACCTCAAGGTGATGCTCGACCTGTTCCACTGCCAGGTCGAAGAGGGTGACCTGACCACAACGATTCGCAAATATCTAAGGGAACAACCGTGCCGCGTGGGCCACATGCAAATCGCCGGCGTTCCGGAGCGCCACGAGCCCGATACAGGCGAAGTAAACTACGCCCACCTCTTCGACGTCATCGACGAGACTGGCTACCACGGCTGGATCGGCCTTGAGTACATTCCCAAGGCCGGCACATCAGAAGGGCTCGGTTGGCTGCGCGAACGCGTCGCTGCTACAGCCCATTAAACCATCCCACTAGCTTGACTCGCCCGTTCAGCGCTGGCGCGACGGAACTTTCTGCGCCCGCGCCGCCACCGGACGCCGGCGCCGCAATGAGACCGTGGCCCGCGCGCTCGATTCGCGCGTAGAAACCTGGCGCTCCTGTTTGCCGTCGTGCTCACCCATCACGTGCAGCCGCAGGAAATTCGTCGACCCGGACTTGGTCCGCGTCCCCGCCACAATCGCAATCACCTCGTGCGGGTTCACGTAGCCACCCTTCTGCAGCATCGTCTCGGCCGTGTCCACCAGCGCCTCGGTCGTGTTTGCCTTCGCGCAGCGGATCGGCATCGTGCCCCACAACAAATTCAAACGGTTGACCGTCACCTCGATCGGACTCAGTGCATAGATGGGCACCGAGGGATGGTACTTCGAAAGCTGGCGCGCCGTGAATCCTGACTCCGTGAACACCGCAATTCCGCGCAGGTCCAGATCGTCGGCCGCATGCGCCGTCGCCTCGCAGATCGTCTCTGCAATCGACAAGCGCGTGCGCCGCTGCATCGGCTCCATGCGCTCGTCGGTGCGCATGTGCTGCTCGGCCTCGCAAATAATCCGTGCCATCATGGCCACCGACGCCACTGGATACTTGCCTACCGCCGACTCGCCGGAGAGCATCACAGCGTCGGTCCCGTCGAACACCGCGTTGGCCACGTCAGAGACCTCCGCACGCGTGGGCCGCGGATTTTCCACCATCGACTCCAGCATCTGCGTCGCCGTAATCACCGGCTTCGAATACTCGGCCGCACGACGGATGATCAGCTTCTGAATCGCCGGCACTTTTTCCGGCGGCACCTCCACGCCCAGATCGCCGCGCGCCACCATGATGCCGTCGGAGGCCTCAAGAATCGCATCCAGGTGCTCGATGGCCTGCGGCTTTTCGAGCTTGGCGATAATCCACGTGTCGCTGCCGAAAGCCGAAACGCGGTTGCGCACCAGCCGCACATCCTCCGCCGTGCGTACAAACGAAACCGCAATTGCATCCACGCCGCTCTTAAGCGCGAATTCAAGATCGGCCGTGTCCTTTTCCGTCAGCGACGGCACCCGCACCAGAATGCCTGGCAGGTTAATGCCCTTGTTTTCGCCCAGCATGCCGCCGTTCACGATCTCGCAGATCACGTCAACCCCAAGAACTTCATGCACGCGCAGCTCGATCAATCCATCGGAGAGCAGAATCCGCGAGCCCTGCTCCACGTTCTCCGACAGTGTCTTGAATGTGGTGCTCACCATCGATGACGTTCCTGCAACGTCGCGTGGCGTAATGGTCAGCCGGTGGCCGGCCTTGAGCAGCACCGGCTGCCGGTCCTTCAGCTTCGATGTCCGGATCTTCGGCCCCTGCAGGTCGGCCAGGATGCACAACGGCTTGCGCTCCGCGCGGCTCACCCGCCGCACCATCTGGATCAACTCAAGCTTTTCTTCATAGGCGCCATGGGAAAAATTCAGCCGGACCACATCCACGCCGGCGCGCACCAGCTCGCGAAACACCGGTTCGGAACTCGATGCCGGGCCCAGCGTAGCGACAATTTTGGCCCGGCGGCGCGACAGCGATTCGGTGAGGTTTAGATCAGGAAACATGCACACGCTCTCCGCGCCGCTTCCCAGCGGCTGAAATTTTTTTCATTGGGATCAAATGGGGCAAGGCGGCTCTTTTTGCAAGGCTACTCTACAAGGCTGCTCTATTTGATTGTAAATCGAAGAGGGGTTCCATGGAGAGAGCGCCGCATGTGTTGAGCTTCTCAGTCCACGAAAAATCCTGGTCTCAACTCAGACAAAGAAAAAATTAATAAAGAAGCAAAAATATCGCGTCTCGTACCGACCGCAGTTAAACTACTGCATTACAGGCAATAACAGCAGGGAAACGAGCGCAACCTCAACAAATTGCGCCCGCAACGGCAATCAGGACTAGCTGAACAAATCCTTCATCCGCTCAATCAACCCCGGCGAAGTTGGCTTGTTCTCCACGCTCAGGCTTTCGCCAAGCTCGGCAACCAGCTCGCGTTGTGCGCGGCTCAGCTTGCGCGGAATCTGCACAACCACCTTCACCACCAGGTCGCCCTGGCCCTTTTGGTTCAGGTGCGGCACTCCGCGGCCGCGAATACGCAGCTCGCGTCCGCTCTGCGTTCCTTCTGGAACCTTGATGCTCACCGGCCCGTCGATGCCCGCTATCTCGAACTCGTCGCCGAGCGCCGCCTGCGGAAAGCTGATCGGCACCACGCAGTGCAGGTCATAGCCCTCGCGCTCAAAGAAGTCGTGCCGCCGGATCGAAAGCACCACATACAAGTCGCCCTTCGGTCCGCCCGCGCGCCCCGCGTCGCCTTCGCCCCCGTAGCGGATCCGCGTTCCCTCTTCCACGCCCGGCGGCACTTTCACTTTCAGCTTCACCTCGGCAGTCGTGCGCCCTTCGCCGCGGCAACTTCCGCAGGGGTCGCCCACCACCTGGCCCGTGCCGCTGCACGCCGCGCACGTCCGCGCCACGGAAAAGAATCCCTGCTGATAGCGGATCTGCCCGCGCCCGCCGCAGTGGCTGCAGATGCTCGGTCCGCGGCCCGATGCGCTCCCTGATCCGCCGCAGGTTGTGCACACCTCCAGCCGCCGCAATTTCACTTCGGTCTCGGAGCCAAAGATCGCATCTTCAAAATCAATCGTCAGGTCAAAGCGCAGATCATCGCCGCGCTGCTGCCGCGAAGGCCGCCCGCGCCCGCCCATTGAGAACATTTCGCCGAACAGATCGCCAAAGATGTCTCCAATGTCCACGCCGCCGGCAAATGGATTGCCCGCAAAACCGCCGCCCACGCCCGCATGGCCGTAGCGATCGTACGCGGCGCGTTTATCCACGTCGCTCAATACCTGGTAGGCTTCGCTGGCCTGCTTGAATTTTTCCTCAGCCGCGTGGTCGCCCGGGTTCCGGTCAGGATGATACTTGAGCGCCTGCCTGCGATAGGCGCTCTTCAGCTCCTGCTCGGAGCAGTCCCGCGAAACGCCGAGTACCTCGTAGTAATCTGCTTTGCTCACTCTAGTATTAGATACCATCAAATCCCTGAAGATCTTTCTGCCCAAAGGCCAGGAATCTCCGGCCTTGTTCCTTGTTCCTTAATCCCTGTTCCCTGCCTTACTCATTCACCTGCTTCGGATTATGCGCCACCCGCACCAGCGCCGGCCGCAGCAGGCGGTCCCGCAGCTTGTACCCGCGCCGCACTTCCTCGGCTACAAAGTGATCGGGGATATCCGTCCGCTCCACCGTGCCCAGCGCTTCGTGCACCCGCGGGTCGAACTCCTGGCCCACCGCAGGCACCGGGGTCACCTGCATCTTGTTCAGGATCTCCTCCATCTGCTTGACGATCAGATCCACGCCCGAGCGCAACTGCTCGGCCGAGCCCGTCGCCTTGAGCGCCAGTTCGAAGTTGTCCACCACAGGCAAAAACTGTTCAATCACGTTGCCGGTAGTGAAATCGCGAAAATCCGACTTCTCGCGCTCAGCACGCTTGCGCGCGTTATCGAACTCGGCCTGCAATCGCGCCAGCCGGTCGCGCAACTGGTCGCGCTCTGCTGTCAGCTTCTCGATTTCCGCCCGCTCCGCGGCCACCGCAGGCTGCGCAGTGTCGCCAGCAGCCGCCTCCGCGTTTCCAGGTTCCGGAATCGAATCATTCTCCGGCGGCGGCAGTTCCGTGGAAGGGTCAAGACCCCGCTCCGCGTCCCCCGCGCGCTCCTCTTGAGCCATCTGTTCTTTTTCCATCACCGTCGACTTTGTCTTCTGCTCTGACATGGTTCTGCGTTTTCTCCAAGGCATCTGGTGCGCCTGCTTTCAAGATTTCGCGATGAGCCCGAGTCGTTGGCACGCTGCGGAAGTGGGCTCCGTCAGCCCTGTGCGGCGATGAGCTATTCGATCTCCGCATCCAAAGCGCGTTCCGAAAGGATGCGCTCGGAAAGACGTGCAATATAGCTGACTGCCTGGATCATCTCCTGATATTGGATGCGAGTGGGTGCAATCACGGCGACCGTTCCCAGGTTCGCGCCCCCGGCCCGCGCTGGCGCGCCAATCAGCACCAGGTCCTGCATGGCCGGCGAGGTCTCATCCAACCCCACCACCACGCGCACCTCCTGCTGCCGGCCGTCCACGTAGGCATTCAGCAGCTCCACCAGCCGCTGCTTGGTCTCGAGCGCCAGCAGCATCTGCCGCAGCCGCTCCCGATCCTGCCCCACCGAAATCAAATTCGCAATCCCATCCACAAAAATGGCCGGCATCGCTTCGCCGCCCGCCAGCGCGCCCTTGCTGCACAGCTCCTCGACCGACGCCAGCAGTTGCTGGTACGCCTCGCGCTCCGCTTCGATACGCCGCGCCACTTCGCTGCGGATCCGCTCGATCGGCCAGCCGCGGAAGTTCTCGTTCAGGTAACGAGCCGCCGCTTCCAGTTCCATGTGCGTCATGTCGCGGCCGACTGTCAGCGCCCGGTCCTGCACTGCGCCCGACTGCGTAACCAGCACGGCCAGCACCTTGCCCGTCGCCAGCCGCGAAAAATGTATGTGCTCCAGCACCTGCCCCGCCGTGGTGCTGGCCAGCGCCACGCCCAGTCCGCTCGAGATCAGCGCCAGCACGTGCGAGGTGCGCTCCAGGTACTCGCTCGTCGAGGCGACGCCGCTGAAGCTGTCCTCGATCTGTCCACGCCGCGCCGCGCTCAATTGCAATGCCTCAGGCGCCGCGCCCGCCGCCATGCGCCCGCTCAGCGTAAGCTGTTCCACGTAATAACGGAAAGCCGCCGCCGTCGGCACGCGACCCGCAGAAGTATGTGGCTGTTCCAGCAGTCCCGCCTCACCCAGTGCAGCCATCACGTTGCGCACCGTCGCCGAGCTCAAACCTTCGCGGTTCTCAAAAAAATGCGCAACCGCCTGCGATGCCACCGGCTCGCCGGTTGCGATGTAAAGTTCGATGATGGCCGTCAGCACCAGCCGCTCGCGCGGGCTGATGCGCATCTCTGGCATCGCTCCTGCTCCCTGCTCCTGCCCTTTGGACCCACCATAGCCCAGGCCACGCCGGCCGGCAGCGCCCTGGCTTCTCGATCCAGCCTAAGCCTTTTACCAGCAATTACTTCCACCGAAGCTCGGGCGGACTTCTTCTCCTTCAATGCTAGGGAAATATCGCCTCCCAGTCAAGGTAAGCCCCTCACATCGTTGCGGTAATAAGCCGATGAATCATTCAACCGCCTGGAGGCAACCGAAGCCCCTGTTCCCGCGCTCTGAATCAGTCATCGAGGAGAAGTTTCTTTCCGGCAACTGAACGGAGGTGGACATGGCAAAGAAACGATCGAGCCTGGCCAACCCCACGCTGATCAAACCTGTCCACAAATCCGACGGATCCTTCCAGGTGATCGCAGAAACGCCCAAAGGCTCCCGCAACAAGTTTGCCTTCGACGCCAAGCAGAAGATCTTCATCCTCAAAGCTGTCCTGCCGGCCGGCATGACCTTTCCATATGATTTTGGCTTTCTGCCGCAGACCAAAGCCGCAGACGGCAACCCTTTAGACGTTTTGCTGCTGATGGATGAATCCGCTGCGCCCGGTATTGCCGTCCGCTCGCGCCTTATCGGCGTCATCGAAGGCGAACAGCTCGACCACGGCAAGAAGGTCCACAACGACCATCTCCTCGCCGTCGCCGAAGCCAGTCATCTCTACGCGAATATCCGCGACCTCGATGACCTTCCCGGCCAGCTCATCCGCGAGCTCGAAGATTTTTTCGTGAACTACCACCGGCTGGAAGGCAAGCAATACAAGCTGGTGAGCTGCAAGGGCGCACAGACCGCTCTACACCTGGTCGAAAGGCTCCGCAGAGGAGCCTGAAGCTGCGCGTAGCCAACAAGGCCGGCTATTTTATTTGAGCCGGCTGCACCGCATCCGGCGGCTGGTTGTAATAGCCCGTATTGGTTCGCGCCGTCAGCCCCGGCTTATCTACCTTCACCTTCAGCGCATGGTACTCGTCGGGCCCGTCGGCCTGCGGCGGATTGAACCCGATCGCGTAGTACGCGCCCGCATCCTGCACGCACTTCTCAATCTCGCTGGCCAGGTCGTTGCTCGGCGGCAACACCTGCCCGCCGCTCTCCACGGCCAGCACCTTCAAATTCAAATCGGGCAGATACGCCTGTTGAGCCTTCTTGACCCCCTTCGTATATCCCTGGTACAGGTACGTAAACGAGTCGGGCATTCCCTGCGATACGCTGCATAGCTCAATCTGCGCTTCGCGAAGCACTGTCGACAACCCCACAATGTTCTTGAACAGGCCCTGCTGCTGTTTCCAGGTCACCTGCATGTTGGGGCTGTCCAGCAACGGCCAACCCGACCCGATCCACACAATCAGCTTTCGTCCCGGATTCCGCGCCTCAATCCGCGCAACCCGATCGATCGTCTGCACCGACATCTCGAACCGCTCAATGGCTCCCCACGCTCCCGCCGAGCGGCTCAGTGAGCGCAGTCGCCCCTCGGTCGCATCCAGTTGCGCGGCCAGGGCGTTGCCATCCGTCATCTCTACTGGCTGGTCCTCCTGACCCTGCCCTTGCAGTCCCTGGTCCGTATACCAGTAGATTGAAACCGGCGCCGGCAGCCGTCCGCCATCCATGCGCAGGAATGCATCGATCCCGTAACGCGAGTAGGAAACATCCTGGAAACCGACGTTCACCGAATCGATAATCAGGATGATCCGCACCGGAGCCGATTGCGCAATATCGCCGGAATGCGCACGGAAACCCACAATCTGCGTCTCGTGATTATCATCGAGAACCGTAAAATCCTGCTGCGTGAGTCCCGTAATCGGCTTGCCTGCCTTGTCCGTAACAACCACGTTCAGGCGAATCTGCCCCTCGGGCAGGCCGCTTTCTGCACCGCCAGCAGACCGCGTAGACAAGGTCGGCGTCTGCCCTGGCGTTTGCCCCGGCGCTGAAGCCTGCGGGGCGGTCGCAAGCGGAGCAGTCGGAGCAACCGGAGTAGTCGGAGTAGCCGGAGCAGGCGTCTGCTGCGGCTCCGTTCCCGGCGGCGGAGGCCAAACCTGCGGCTGTGTCTCCGCCGGAGCGCCGCTGGGCTTGTCGGCAGATTTCTGATTCTGACCGGAATTCTGCTGCTGAGCCGCAGCAAACGCTGCCACCGCGCATAATAGCGCGGCAAAAAATACGGTTTTCTTCATGGAGCACCGCAAAGGAGCAGCATCGCTCCGTAGGACCTTCATCATACTCCTCATTCTCATCTCCCGTAATTCACCCGGAAGCCGGCAGACTTTCGTAACTTCGCGAGTCAACTTCTCTTGCCGCTTCGGTAACCATTCCGGCCAAAATGTCAGTCATTACTCTTGAATACCGGCCGCCGCAGAACCATATTCGCCGGATCATCGTGTTTGTTCCTTAGGAGGGGCCATGAAGCAATCCATTCGCACATCCGCTGCGCGTCTCGCGCTCGCTGCCATGCTCATCGCCTGCGTCTCGGCCGCGCACAGCCAGAACTCCACTCAGCTCGACAAGCACGCCCGCAAGGTCCAACACCAGCTGACGAAATTCCGCACCGGCACCTATCTGCACCTGGTGCTGCGCGATGACACCGACAGCTACGGCGCGCTCGGCACGCTCTCCGACGCCTCATTCACATTCACCAGCGCGGAGACGAACGCCACCACCACCTACGCCTACAACGACATCGGCCGCATCCGCACCGACAAGGAAACCATCGGCGAAGGCAGTGAGCCTCGCCACCACATCCGCCACCTTGTCCCCATCGTGGTCAC
>JASIJX010000122.1 GCA_030049955.1 Acidobacteriaceae bacterium | reverse complement strand
ACCTCCCGCGCAAGCGGGAGCCAACTTGCTGCATTTATCAATCCCCGCCCTGCCCAATAATCAGCGAACCGCTTTCTCTGCCAGCCACTTACTTGCGCCGCAAAATTGCCCACGATTAACCATCCCTTCGCTACCCTGAAAGGGCTTCGCGTACAGCGACGGAAGGAGCAGGGCCTTCAGGCCCCGATCCGGATGCCACGAAGCCGGCTTTCAGACCCGGAAAACCTAAGGGCGTGCTTTATATTTCCATCCATAACCAGCTGATTATAAAATTGATGCAGGCAGCTCGTTTAGGGTCAGACAGTCCGCGATCCCGTCGGCGAACCCGTACCCTCGCCGATGGAGCAGAGCGCTGCTGTTCTGACCCGCAAAACCCGTCCTGGAGGGAAGTGCTAAACCAACTCGGGCCCCGGAGGGACAATCGAAAATAGCCCAGGATGCAAGTCCTGGGAAGCCGATTCCATCTCAGAATTCCCGGAGGGACGGCCGAACCTCATCCCCGCAGCCGGCGAGCAGCACGCGTTCAACCGAACTCCGTCTGATTCTCAAACACGGAAACAGCCGGCCGCCTGAATTCGATACACTGAGCCCAATTCCGGCTTGAGCCCTTGAAGGGTACGGGCTTCAGCCCGTACATCGTGACCGCCAAAAATAGATCGGGGCTTTAGCCCCGGAGGGATGTTATTTGCCGAATGGGCAATCCATTCCGAAAAAAGAAAGATCTCCAATGCGCAAGACCCTCGAAACCATAAGTCTCCTCGGCCTGGCTGCAATCGCCTGGTTCACCTTTTCCGCGCTTGCCGGCCCGCACCGCTTCGGCCCGCGGATTCCCACGCGCTTCAACCTTGCCGGTCAGCCCATCGCCTGGGGCTCTTCGTGGATGCTGCTGATCCTGCCCATTGCAGCCGCAGTCATCTACCTGTTGATGACGCTGGTTGCGCGCTACCCGGGGGCGTTCAACTATCCGGTCCACGTTACCCAGGCCAATCACGCGCGGCTGGAAGCTCTGGCACTTGAAATGATTGCCTGGCTCAAGGCTGAAGTTGTCTGGCTCTTCGCCGCAATTCAGATTGCAACCGTGCGTGCAATGCAAACCGGCCACGTCGGCCTTTCGCCCCGGTTCATGCCGATCGCTCTCGGCATAGTCTTCGCAACAATTATTGGCTACATCGGCGCCATGCGCCGGACAAAGCCAGTCCCGGTCAGCCGGTCAGCCCACAAGCCTTGAAGAAGTGATTCCAATCGGGAGAAACGAAGAGCCTTAAAGCCCCGTAGAGGCGACCGATCGCAACTGTCTCGCGTGAGCCGGCGATGCTTTCCATCGGGCGCACAGGACGGCGTTGAACGGTCTGCTCAGAAAACCCAAAGCGAAGCCAGCAGCGCCAGCATCGCCGCCACCGTCAGGCCGCGGTAAGCGAGTTCAGCCTCGCGCGGCTGCGGAATCACGGGGACAACTGGCTTATAGGCAACTAAGGAGTGATAAGGACTGTACATTGGTGGCCTGCCTTCTCAAATACATCCGGGGAGAAATCGGGGAATCGTCCGCACCCCATCTGCAATGCGGTCCGTTCCGCGATTAGGGCCCGTTTGCTTTTTTAGACGCTGACATTTGCAGCGGGATGCCCGAAATTTTTCACAGTGCGCAACTACTCTGCCAACCTCCATCGGCGCATTGAAGGAACTCTGCAGTCGGCTGGCCGCGATTCATCAGGCGGCAAACATTCTTCGGTAACGGTGTAGAATTTCGCTCGTGAGCACAGGCCCCCAACTTATCCGCCCCTCAACCCCTCAGGAGCGCAACTGGATCCCGCTGGCTATCGCTGCCGGAGTGGTCGTTGCCGTAGTCGTTCTCCTCATCGTCTTCTTCGGCCGCGGCAACACCACCCCCGCCGCTACGCCCATCTCGGCGCCGCTCGATCCCTATGCGAACAACCTCGTTATTTCGAACCTGCAGATGAGCCAGTCCGCCAACCTGGCTGGCGGAAACCTGACCTATATCGACGGCCACATCGCGAACAACGGCAACCGCACCGTCACCGGAATCACCGCGCAGGTGCTTTTCCGCGACGACGCGCATCAGGTCGCGCAGAACGAGACGCAGCCGTTGAAGATCATCCGCATGCGCGATCCATATATTGATACGGAGCCGGTTTCCGCCGCGCCCCTCAAACCCGGCGACAGCCGGGATTTCCGCCTGATCTTCGACACCCTCACCCAGGACTGGGACGGCGCCTACCCCGAAATCCGCATCATCCACGTCGACACGAAATAGCGTGCCGCGAATCACTTATACTGAGCGACCACACCGCTTACGGCAGAAAATAAAACGGATTCGGATACTTCACGTTGAACTCGGCCTCCGGCGCGCCCCGCAGATCGCTCCACTGATCGCCCACGCTGAGAATCATCGTGTAGCCCTCGCCCGCAATCTTCGCCCGCTCGGCGGACTTATATACGAGCGCCGTCTTGGACTTCATCTCGACCGGCCGCATAATGAGCTGCTGCCAGCCGTTGATGCCAGCCGCACGCAGATTGCGTTCGGTAACCGTGCGCTCGTCTTCCGCGCGCCCGGTAATGAAAAACACAGCAACGCCCAGCCGCTTGGCCTCGTTGAACAGCCGCACCGTTCCCGCAATCGCCGGCGCCTTGGCGCTGTCTGCCCACGCATCAAAAGCGGGCTTGTTGAAGGTAAAGTCGGAGCTCGCCAGCTCCTGGTAATTCGACAGCGTCGTCTCGTCAATGTCCAGAATCATCGCCAGCTTCTGGCCCGTTCGATGTCCAGTCGCGCGCCGGCGCAGGAATGCGATGGCGCGGTTGGCCTGCGTGTCGAGATCGTGCGTGTAGCAGCCACATTTGCACGTGCAGTCGTGGTAAGCGCGCAGCTCCTTCTTGAGCAGGTCGATATTCTCGATCCGCTCGGCCGCCGCATCGGTCACGAAAACCGGATGCGCCAGGGTTTTCGCGGCCGCCGTGGCCTGTTGCGCAGCCGCAAGCCACGGAGTAAACGCAAGAAATGCTACTGGAATCGCCAAAGATTTCTTCACGGAATAAACTCCCGATGCCGGAATCGAATCCCAAGTCTAAACAATGCCAAGCCTGAACGATATGTGGAACAGCAATCGGCGGAAGTCTTGATCCAGCCAAGACCAGCGCTGGCCGGCATGCAGCCAGCGCAGCATTACTAGCCTCGCTAGCTCCGCTGACACCACTAAACTAAAGATATGATCCAGGTTTTCCGGCCCATTCCGGTGGAACAGCTCAAGCTGCTGGTCTTCGACCTTGACGGCACGCTGATCGACTCCGCGCAGGACCTGTGCAACAGCGTCAACGCCGCGTTGCGCGCCTTCGGCCACGAGCCGTTACCCGATCCGGCCGTCGCCAGCTTTGTAGGCAACGGCGCGCCCATGCTGATGCGCCGCGCGCTGGCCCTGGCCAGCAACCTCACGCCGGAAACCATCGACGAGGATATTTTTGAGAAGGCCTACTCGTACTTCCTGCAGTATTACCGCGAGCACAAGCTCGACTTTACCTACACCTATGAAGGCGCAATAGAAGCGCTGCACGCCCTGCAGCAACTGCACCTACGAGCGGAGATTGCCCAACCTGGCCGTCCGGCTCGCGCTATGGCCGTGCTTACCAACAAGCCAGTGCGCCCCGCGCGCGGCATCTGCGAGGGCCTCGGCCTCGCGGGCTACTTCATAGACATTTATGGGGGCGATAGCTTCCCGCTCAAGAAGCCCAATCCGCTCGGCCTGCGCACGCTGATGCAGCAGACCGGCGCGCAGCCCGAGGAAACGGTGATGATCGGCGACAGCATCGTAGACGTGCAGACGGCGCGCAACGCCGGCGCTTGGGCTTTGGGCTGCGCCTTCGGCTTCGGCCCCCAGAACCTGATGGATGTTCCTCCCGACGTACTGGTGCAATCACCCGCCGAATGGACCGAAGCGCTCACACCGGCGCCCGCGCAGGAGCTCGAGAGCAAGCATTAACGCAGTAGGCTCGACGAGCCTGCTTGCGATGCCTGGGCCGCAGTTTCACTACCGCGGACCTCTGCGAAAGGCATCGTTGTATCCGTTCTGGAAGCCGCGGCGATAATCGTTGCGCGCATTGCTGGGAACCGGCGGATTACGGAACCGCGAATGACTTCCAACATTCGGTCTCAGGCCGGCGCGTATGTCGCGCATACCGGCATTCATGCCGTCACGATACCCCTGCTGCACCACTGAATTGACAGCGCCCGGCTGAGCCGACGGCCCAGCGCTCAACGCCACCGGCAGCGCATGAGAGTACGCGGCCAGAGTAAAGGGATTAAGAATAAGAGCGAACGCGGCGAACCTCAGCGCAAAGCTTCGCATGACGCAATACCTCGGTGAACCGCCCACAATTGGCGGTTCGAGCAGGCTCCGTTTGCAGCCTGCATCTTTCCCTTGGAACTTCGCGTGAAGGGATTCGTTGCACGGAGTAATTGCGCGGATTGGATCATACGAAAGTGCGCCGGACGAGCAGCGCACGCTACTGCGGTCATGTATCTTGAGTTCAGCCCATGAAGCAGACCATCACCCGTTTCCTGCTCACTCTTCCTGTCGTCTGGCTGGTGGTTTCGCTCGTCTTCCTTCTCATTCACCTCGTCCCCGGCGATCCGATTCAGATGATGCTGGGCGAGGGCGCAACGCCGGCCGATATCGGCGCGCTACGGCATGAATATGGTTTTGATCAGCCACTCTGGCGCCAGTACGCGCATTACTGGGCAGGCGTTGTGCATGGCGACTTCGGCGTCTCCATCCGCATGCACGACTCGGTGGCGCACCTGATCGCGCAGCGCTACCCATACACGCTTGCGCTCACGCTCAGCTCGCTCGTGCTGGCAATCGTGCTGGCGCTGCCTGCGGGCATCTTTGCCGCATTGCGCCGCGGCCGCTGGCTCGATCAGGCGCTCTCCGTGGTTTCGCTTTCCGGCCTGTCGGTCCCGGCCATTGCTCTTGGTCCCGTGCTCATCCTGCTCGTCTCCATCAAGCTCGGCTGGCTTCCGGTATCGGGCGCAAATTCAGGTGGCTCGGCTCTGATCGACTGGCACTACATCGTGCTGCCATCGATCACTATGGGCAGTTCGCTGGCTGCTATTCTCACCCGCATGGTGCGCACTGCGGTGCTCGAAGAGCTCGGCCAGGATTACATCCGAACCGCGCGCGCCAAGGGCCTAAGCGAAACCGCCGTGCTCTGGCGCCACGCGCTGCCCAACGCGCTGGTGCCGATTGTGACGGTCATCGGACTGCAGTTCGGCGCACTGCTGGCCGGCGCGATCGTCACCGAAACTATCTTCAGTTGGCCTGGTCTTGGCCGGCTCACAGTCAGCGCCATCGACAACCGTGATTACGCTCTGGTGCAGGGCTGTCTGCTGTCGATCGGCCTGACGTATGTGCTGGTGAATTTCTTCACCGACGTGGTCTATCGGTGGATCAATCCGCGGATGCGGTGAAGAAGCAGGATCATGACGCAACCGGCAGGCGAAAGATCTCCGGCTCCAGCTCGCCTCTCTTCTTCACCGTCAGGAATCCAATCGTCACCGGCAGCTCGAATCGCCGCGGTCCGCATGATCCGGGATTGAAGTAGAGCACGCCCCTTTTTTGGTACTGATCCGGCACGTGCGTGTGCCCATGAAGCACGGCTGCGAACTTTGCCGCCGCCGGATCGAGATGCAGCGTCTTCAGGTCGTGCAGCAGGTAGAGATAATGTCCCTCCACGAGCACCACGTCGGTTTCGGGCAATCTCGAGCACTCGCCTTCTCGGTCCACATTGCCGCGGATGGCAGTAACCGGCGCGATCCTTTCAAGCTCCTCCAGGATCGATGACTTGCCGACGTCGCCGAGGTGCAGAATCTGATCGACGCCGGTTAGCGCAGGCAACACCTCCGGCCGTAAAAGGCCGTGCGTATCGCTGATGACTCCGATTCTCATAGCCCAAGCTCCAGCCGCGTGCGCGGGTCGAGCTGGTCGCGCAGCGCATCACCCAGGAAATTGAAGCCCAGAACCGCGCCGGCGACGGCGGCGGCAGGAAACAGCACAAGGTGCGGCGAATCGAACAGGTGCAGTCGCGCGTCGTTGAGCATAGATCCCCAACTTGGCGCGGGCGCTGGAATGCCGAGCCCGAGAAACGAGAGCGTGGCCTCAGCCAGGATCACCCCGGCCATGCCAATTGCCGCCTGCACCATTACCGGCTGCACAATGTTGGGCAGAATGTGGCGGAAGAAGATGCGCAGACCGCTCGCGCCGAGCGAGCGCGCTGCGTCAACATATTCACGCTCGCGCACCGCCATCACCTGCGCTCGCACCAGCCGCGCGTAACCGGCCCAGCCGCCGATAGCCAGCGCCAGGACCAGGTTAATGAATCCCGGACCAAGAAAGGCGGCAAAGGCGATCGCCAGCAGAATGCCGGGCAGCGCCTGAAACGTGTTCATCGCGAAGGTGGTCAGCGCGTCATCGATCCATCCGCCCAGGTAGCCGGCAACGCCGCCGATGGCCAGGCCCAGCGCCAGCGAGATCGAGACGACCGAAACCGAAACTGCCAGTGAGATGCGCGCGCCATAGAGCAACCGCGCCAGCGTGTCGCGGCCCAACTCGTCGGTGCCGGCCCAGTGCGCCGACGACGGCCCCTGCAAACGGTGCAGCAAATCGATAGCGGCCGGATTATATGGTGCGATCCACGGCGCGGCCAGACCGCAGACCACGAAGACTGTGAGCAGCGCAACGCCAATCACAGCCAGCGGCTGCCGCCGGATCCGCACCCGCGCCTGCGCGATCGGCTTGAAGTCGGGAAAAAGCATCAACTGGATCAGGATACAGCGACACTCTGCCGTCGATCGTGTCTAAACAGGCATGAGGATGTTTTCTCGCGGTCTTCCTATACGACCTTTTCTGTTCCCGGTTGCCTTGGTGATTTTTCTCGTTCCTGCTCTGCTGAGCGCGCAAGCCGATCACGACAACCTTCCCGGCGACGCGGAGCAGATCTTTGCTTTGGCCAACCAGGCGCGGGCCGCGGCGGGCGCAGGTCCGCTCCGATGGGATCCCGCACTGGCTGAGGCGGCGCTTGCCCATTGCCGCCGCATGGTAATGGAAGGACCAATTGCGCATCGCTACGGCGGCGAGGCCGACGTAAGCGGCCGGGCGGCGCAGGTTGGCGCGCACTTCAGCCTGATCGAGGAAAACGTCGCCATCGGCCCATCGCCCGAGGGGATTCACGACGAGTGGATGCACTCGCAAGGCCACCGCGAAAACCTGCTCAACCCGCAGGTAGATCGTGTGGGCATCGCCGTGGTCGCTGCGCGCGGCGTGCTTTACGCCGTAGCCGACTACTCACGCGCCGTGGCGAATCTCAGTCCGGCGGAGGTTGAGGCGCGCGTGGCTGCGCTCATCCGGCCCAGTGGAATCAGCATCGTTTCCGATCCGCGCACGGCGCGCGCCGCCTGCGCAACCGATACCGGTGCGCCGCGCACTCCCAACGGCGCCTTGCCGCGATTCGTAATGCGCTGGCAGTCCGGCGACATGACACGCCTGCCGCAGCAGCTTATCAAGCAGTTGGAAGCTGGCGGTTATCGCGCCGCCGCGGTGGGTAGTTGTCCCGCGCAGGATGTGGAAGGCTCATTTACCGCGTATCGCGTTGCCGTGCTGCTTTACTGAATCGCGTCATCCAAAGTCCTGGTGCTCGCGCCAGATCTGAGGCCACGAAATACGTGGCGGACCGCAGACGAAGATATCCGGGTGATCTCGGCTTTCCTCGTTCTTGATGCCCAGGCCGTTGCTGTTGTGGCCGGCGAGTCGGCAACCAGTAAAAAGCGCATCGGCCTGTGCCCGCTCCAGTCCAAGAACGATGAATGTGGTTGGCGCCGGATCTGGATACCCGCGCAGCCATTCGGAGTTGGTGGTGCCGATGGGCCTGGGCAGATTGTATGCCGCGCCGAGGATTTCGATTGCGCCGTACTCGCCGTAATTCGCGGTCGTAATCCCAAGGCTCGCGCGCTGCGCGGGCGAGAGCTCATCGCGGATGTGCGCTACTGTGCGCACCAGCTGGTCCCAGCCAATCTCTTCGCGCAGGTCGCCATTATGGGCAAGAGCAAACTTCTCCAAAGGTCCGCTCGATGTAAAAGGCAAGACCACTGCGCAAACGTACGCTGAGATCGCCGCGAACGCGGTAAAGTAGACGACCTCGATGGTCAGCCGGGCCGGCTTGCGCAGCAGTCCGAGCCAGCGTTCGCCGATGACTGCGCCCATGGCCAGCAGCATCGGGTATGCGCCAGCCACGTAGTAGTTACGCCCTTTGGCAATCCAAAATAGCGCCAGTGGAACCAGATAAAGGAACGCCATCATGCGGTAGCGCCGATTGACGAGAAACCCGAGCAGCCCCGCGAGCCACAGCGGCGCGGCAGCAAAATTGGCGCAGATGCGGAGTTGGCCGCTGAAGAAGCCTTCTGCGCGGCCTTCGCCAACATCGCGGAGGTGAATGTAATGCAGAAAGCGGTAAGAGATGAAGTCGTGCCTCACAAGCCAGACGAGGTTCGGCAAAAACAGGAACAGCGCCACGCCGATGCCTGCCCAGAACCAACGGGTTTTTACCCACTTTCGAGCAGGCGTAAAGGCCACACCGGTCAGGAGACCGGCCACGTAAAACACGATTGCGTACTTGGTTTCGAGCCCCAGCCCCACGCACGCGCCAATGGCCAGCCACCAGCGCGGGTTCTCCGTATTCAGCAGCCGGAGAACGCAGTAGGCGATCAGCACCCACCACAGAAAGTCGAAGGAGGTGTACTGGAACTCGGTGCCTTCAAACAACGGCAGCGGCGAGAAGGCTACGGCCAGCGCCGTCGAAACCTGCGCCAGGCGTTTGCCGCCCAGCTCTCGCGCCATCAGGCCGCTCACAAACACCGCCGCCGACTGCGCGATGACGGCAAACATGCGCAGCCCGATCATCGACAGCCCGAAAAGCTCGAGGCCGATGCGCTGAATGAACGGCGTAAACGGCGGGTACGCGACAAAGCCCCAGTCCAGGTGTCGCGCGTCGCTTAAAAACTGCAGCTCGTCGCGATGGAATCCGTACCGGCCGTTCGTCAAGATATGGAGCAGTGCTAGGCCTGCCGCGATGGCAAACAGCACCACGTTGTCGCGGCGCAGGTTCTGCGCCGCGTTCATCACGCCGGCGCAGAAGGGCACCACCTTGCCGGATGCGACTGCCTTCGCCTCCACTGCCATGCAGCTACATTACGCTGACCCAGGGGATTCGGTTCCCGACCGCCGTTCGAGCGGGGAGGGAACCCGCACGGAGGCCATGCCGGCGGCTTGTGCGGCCTGGATGCCGAGGTCGGTATCCTCAAAGACCAGGCACAGCTCGGGCGCAACGCCCAGCAGCTCCGCTGCAACCAGAAAACCGTCTGGCGCGGGCTTGCTGCGCGCGTAGTCCTCGCTGCCCACGATGATGTCGAACCTGTCGAGCAGGCCGAGAGCAGCAAGAGAATTGACCACCGACTCGCGCGTGCTGCCCGAGACCACGGCGAAAGGAACACGCTTATGCTGCGCTTCGATGTGCTCCAGCACTTCGGCCACCGGCTTGAGCTGCGGGAGCAGGTCGTAATAGATCCCCTCCTTGCGTGCGGCAACAATTTCCACCGGCATCTGCAGGCCGTTGATCTGGTTCAGCGAAGCGATGATCTCGGCGGGCGGCTTGCCACCCCAGGCGTAAAAAAGCT
>JASIJX010000121.1 GCA_030049955.1 Acidobacteriaceae bacterium | reverse complement strand
CGAAAGCTTCGGGCCGCCCGATTCCGGCGCCCCTGCCGGCCCCAGCGCCCCGCCGCGCTCGACCCACGGATCCGGCGGCCTGCTCGATTACCCCCACTACACCCGTCCTGCCGAGTTTCGCGGACTTCAGGTGCCGGAAGTGCTCACGAAAGGGGATCACGCCGCCATTCGCCGCTGGCGCCGCGAGCGCGCCCTCGAAAAGACCCTGCGCAATCGCCCCGACCTGCTCGCCGCCGCCGATCTGACCGAGGCCGACCGCAGATTCCTGCAGTCGCTGGGGTATCGACCCGAATAGCCCGCTCCCACTTTCAGTCCGCCGGTACCGCCCGCTCCACTCGCGGCTTCCGCCGGACAGACCCCAGCAGGCTCTGCATCATCACGTAGAGCACCGGGATAAAGAACAGGTTCAGCACCGTCGACACGAACATCCCGCCGATGATCGTCGTTCCCACCGACTGCCGGCCGGCCTTGCCCGCGCCCGAAGCTACCGCCAGGGGAATCACGCCCAGGATAAACGCAAACGAGGTCATCAGGATCGGCCGCAGGCGCAGCTCGGCAGCTTCAATCGCAGCTTCGGCAATGGTGCGGCCGCGCCGCCGGAGCTGTTCGGCAAACTCAACAATCAAAATCGAGTTCTTGGCCGAGAGGCCGATGAGCATAACCAGGCCGATCTGGCAGTAGACGTCGTTCGCCTGCCCGCGCAGCGAGACAAGCCCCAGCGCGCCCAGCACGGCCATGGGCACGGCAAGCAGAATGATGAAGGGCAGCGCGAAGCTTTCGTACTGCGCCGAGAGCGTGAGATACACCACCACCAGGCCAAGCGTGAAGATGATGAGCGCTTTGCCGCTCGATTCCAGCTCGTCGAGCGTGAGGCCCGTCCACTGAAAAGCCATGCCCGGCATCATGTTCTGCTTCGCGAGGTCTTCCATGGCCTTGAGCGCCTGGCCGGAGCTGTAGCCCGGCGCCGGCGAGCCGTCGATCTCTACAGCGCGGAAGAGATTGTAGCGCGTGATCACCGGCGGCCCGGCACTCTCCGCGACCGTAACCAGGTTGTCGAGCGGGATCATCTGGTTCGAGTCCGAGCGCACGTAATAGCTGTGCAGGTCGCTCGAGCGCATGCGGAACGGCTGATCGGCCTGAACGAAAACTCGATAGGTGCGGTCGTTGTAATCGAAATCGTTCACATACTCCGAGCCCATCAGCACATTCAGCGTGGAAGAGATTTGCGACAGCGGAACGCCGAGCGCCTTGGCTTTATCGCGGTCAATTGTCACCAACTCCTGCGGATCATTGGCCGAGAAGGTGGTGAGGAGACCGGTCAGGTCCTTCTTCGCCCGGCTGGCGTTCACAATCTGGTGAGCCACGCGGTCTAGATCCGTTAGCGTGTTGCCCCCCTGATCCTGCAGCATGAACTGGAACCCGCCAAAGCTGCCAATTCCGTTCACCGCGGGTGGCTCGAACAGGGCCACCAGTCCGCCATTTGGCGCCAGCATCAGCCGCTGCAGCTTGGGCGAGAGGTCGGCCACGATCGCCGCGGCCGAGTGTCCGGGTCCGCGCCGTTCATCTGCTGGCTTCAAGCTCGCGAACATCATGCCGGCATCCGAGGCGCTGCCCGCAAAGCTGAACCCCATAACCGAGAACAGGCCGTCAATATCAGGGTTCTGCGCGATGATCGCCGCGGCGCGATCGGCAAGGTTTGTCGTGTAGGCTAGCGACGACCCTGGCGGGGCCTGCACGATGGTCATCAAATAGCCTTGATCTTCCTGCGGAATAAAGCCGGTGGGCACATGCCCATAGATCCACACCGTCGCAGCCAGGCCGGCAAAGAAGACAATTAATAGCGCGTAGCGCACCTTGAGCGCGCCGTGAATGATGCGCGCGTAAGTGCTGCCCATCCAGCCGATGAACCCCTCGGCGCCGTGAATGAATCCCGCGAAGGCGTGCGAAAGCGGGCGGATGCGCAGAAAATCGAGCTGGTGCGGGCGTTCTTCTTCGCCGCGCAGGAACAGTGCCGACAGCGCCGGCGAAAGCGTAAGCGCGTTGAACGCCGAGATCGCGATCGAGAACGCGATGGTCAGCGAAAATTGCCGATAGAGAATGCCCGTGGTGCCCGGAAAGAATGAAACCGGAACAAACACTGCGATCAGCACGAGCGAAGTTGCAATGACCGCGCTCGTAACCTCGCGCATGGCCCGCGATGTGGCCAGGTGCGGGTCGGAGTGCTCCATATGTATGTGCCGCTGCACGTTCTCGATGACCACAATTGCGTCGTCGACCACCAGGCCGGTCGCCAGCGTGATTCCAAACAGCGTAAGCGAGTTGATCGAAAAGCCGAATATCTTGATAAACGCAAACGTGCCGATGAGCGACACCGGAATGGTGACCGCCGGAATGATGGTTGCGCGCCAGTCGAGCAGGAACAGAAAGATGACGGCGATGACGATGATGATGGCTTCAATGAGCGTGCGCAGCACCTCGCGGATCGAGTCGCCCACAGCCGTGGTCGAGTCGAACGCAACGTGGTACTCTAGGCCGGGCGGGAAACTCTTCGCGAGCCGTTCAAGCGCAGCCTTGGCTTCGCGATCCACATCGAGCGCATTGGCATTCGAAAGCTGTTCCACGCCAACGCCCATCGCCTCGTGGCCGGAGAATTTGAGGGTCGAGCTGTAATCTTCGGCGCCCAGCTCGGCGTGGCCCACATCCTTCAGCAGCACAAGTCCGTTCGGCGAATTTTTGACAACGATGTTGTCGAATTCCGCGGGACTGGAAAGCCGGCCGGTCACGCGGACGGGAATCTGGAACGCCTGCTTCTGATCAGCGGGCGGCTCGCCAAGTTGCCCGGCAGGAATTTCCACGTTCTGTTCCTGCAGCGCGTTTACTACATCGCTTGCCGTAAGACCCCGTGCAGCCAGTCGCACCGGATCGATCCATACGCGCATCGCATATTTGCGCTCGCCGAAGATGATGACGTCGCCCACGCCCGGCACGCGCTTGAGCGCATCCTTCACGTAAACGTCAAGGTAATTCGAGATGAACTCGCTCGAATAGCGGCCGTCTCGCGTGAAGAAGCCCACGCCAAAAACGAAGTTACTGTTGGCCTTGGTGATTGAGATGCCGGTGGAGTTGACTTCGCCTGGCAGGCGGCCCTGCACGCTGGCCACGCGGTTCTGCACGTCTACGGCGGCGATGTCGAGGTCGTAGCCGGTTTGGAACGTGATGGTGATGGCGCTGGTGCCACTGTTGGTGCTCTGCGAACTGATGTAGCGCATCCCCTCAACGCCGTTAATGGCTTCCTCGAGAGGGATGGTGACTGCCTTCTCCACCGTTTCCGCGTCGGCCCCGATATACGTCGCGCTCACCGTCACCTGCGGCGGTGCGAGTGTGGGATACATGGCCACGGGAAGCGTAGGCAGGCACGCCGCGCCAGCAAGTATGATGAGCAGCGCGCATACAGTCGCGAAGACCGGCCGGTGGATGAAAAAATCGACAAACAAGATCAAACCTCTTTCGCGTTCTTGTCCCGCTGCGGTTGTGCGCGGGTTCGGGGCCTGGACCCTCAGCCGCCGATCGGCATTACCGGCATATCATTCACCAGGAACTGCGTTCCCGACACGATGACGCGGTCACCGGGCGCGAGCCCCGAAGAGATGGCATAGGTATTGCCTACCGTTTCGCCCAGCGTTACCGGCATCTGGTGCGCCACAAAATGCCCGCTTTGCTGCTGCGCCACAAACACGAAACTCTGCGCGCCTTGGCGCGTAACCGCGAGCACCGGCACCACCGGCATGGGTTTCGTGCTCCAGATCACCCGCGCCGTCACCATCTGCGCGTTGCGCAGCACCTGAGGGCTGGAGTGAACAGGCGCCTTCACAAGGATGGCCTGCAGGTTACTATCCACCTCCGGCGAAACGAAGTCGATCTTCGTCGACTCCAGAAGGTTGCCCGAATTATCCAGCAGCTCCACGCCTAGGCCCATCCCCACGTCGCGCGCCCGCTCAGTGGGAATATAGATGTAAGCTTCGAGATCCTTATTTTCATCCACCGTGGTCAGCATGGTTGAGGTTGTCACGTAATCGCCCACGTGCACCGGGATGTCGCCGATGATGCCGTCGAACGGCGCTCGCACTGTGTAGTAATCGAGTAACTGCTGCTGCGCCTTGCGCGTGGCCACTGCCGCTTCGTAATCGGCCTTCGAGTTCTCGTATGCCTGCTCTTCCTGCTGCATGGCATCACGGCTGGTCACGCCGGCCTCAAACAGCTTGCGTTGCCGGTCGAGCTCGATCTGGTTGTAGTCATAGAGCGCTTTTTTCTGGCGCTCGGTGGCCAGTTGCGAAGCAACCGTCGCCTGCTGCTGGCGCGGGTCGAGCTCAACCATGACCTGGCCTGTACTCACATGGTCCCCGGAGTGCACCAGGATCTGGGTGATCGCACCGCTCACCTGCGGCTGAATCGTCGCCGACCGGCGCGACTTGATGGTGGAAACGTAATCGCTGCTCTCGGCAACGGGACTGAGCTTAACGCTCACTGTCTGCACCGGCATGGCGCGCATCTCGCCCCCGCCCGCCGGCGCCGCCGGTTTTTCGGTCTGGCATCCAACGGCCGCGAAGACCACCGTGGCCAGGCACCCGGCCCAAATGCAAGCCCAGATACGCTTAAAATTGCTCTTCCTCACTGGAAATTCCTCTGTCTTCATCCTGCGTTGCCATTGTCTTCAGAAGGGATAGCTTCGCTGGAGCATCCAGCCCTCTGGAGTTCCAGACTGCGGGCCTCGCGGACTGCTTTTATAGCCGCTAGTCCGACTTCCACATCAATAAACGCTCGAATCATCTGACGCCGGAGCGCTGTACTGGGGCGCAAAAAAAATCAGGGCGCAAAGATCACCTGAAATCGGCAGCGATGCAGCTCACCTGCGGCGCACGTTTCCTTGAGGATACCGCATGTTGAGCCTGCGCATCGTGCCCCACTGCAATTCCAAAAGATGATCCTGAAAGCGCGCGGTGCTGGCCCTGAAAAACGCAAGCCGACTTTTGCCGCAGCCGGAAACCACTGGACCCAGCGCCACACGCCGTTGCCTTACTCCGGGGAACCGTCTCTTTTGACATGATTTGAGCGAGTTGATAGCCTCAAAAGAGTGCGGTTCGCGCCCTTTTCTGGCTGTACCCACTCTTCCCAGCAGCGTCCCCGTCGTCTAGCCCGGCCTAGGACACCGCCCTTTCACGGCGATAACACGGGTTCAAATCCCGTCGGGGACGCCAAATAGAATCAAGAGTTTAACCAAGTTAGTTCCTTCAAATTTGTTCCATCTGGTAACGCTGTGGTAACTCCAGAGCGCGAACTTTCAGCCCTTTTCGCCCTCAGAGCTACCTTTCCCATCGGGTAGTTCCTCGGCCGGTGCGGGCAGTGTCAGCACCCCATCGAGCCGGGAAGCTGCCGCCTCGAGATGCTCGGGGAGCAGGTGGGCATATCGGATGGTCATGCGGAGGTCTGAGTGGCCCAACAGGCGCCGGATGTCGTCCAAATCGGCGCCCTTCATTCTCAAGTGGCTCGCATAGGTATGCCTCAGGTCGTGGAAGCTGAAGTCCTCGATACCTGCATCCCGGCAGGCCCGGATGAACCGCATACTAAGCTGTTCCGGAGTCACGTCGGGAAACAGGACGCCGCGGTCCCTTCTGCGTTTGCGATCATGCAGCCCCATTGCCTCGAATACCTGCATTGCGAGGTCATTGATGACCGCCGCCCTGGTCTTCCCATTCTTCGTCATGCGGAGTGTGACCTGCCGGCCGTCCAGGTCAACGTCCGGAACCGTCGTGTGCATCAACTCACCCCGACGTGTGCCAAGCGCTACGGCGAGCCCGGCGGCCTGCTGTAGCCACTGCTCGGGCTCAGGATCTTCCTCGGTCGGCTCGATCCGGCAGGCCTTGAAGACAGCCAACCACTGCTCGGGCGTCAGAAACCGGGTGCGGCCCTCGGGCGCCTCCGGCAGAGGTGCCCGTGTCGCTGGGTTCGCTGGAATCATGTCGAGGTCGAGAGCAACGTTGAACAGCTTTTTGAGAGTGTTTACTTCCTTGATGATCGTCCCATCGGATACTTCCCCTGTGCGGTCGTGAATGTACTTCACGACATCGGCTTTGCGGATCACGGCGAGTTTCATCGCGCCAAAGAACGGAACCAGCTTCGTCTCGACGATACCCTCTTGTCGCGTGTACTCGGCCTGCGAGATTTTTCCGCGAACGACATGAGGTGAGATGCGCCGCTTTTGCAGCTTCAGGAACTCATTGGCAAAAGTTTCGAAGCTATCTTTAGAGGGCAGAGGACGGCCAAACTTGATTTGCTCCTCAACCTTAAGCTTCTCTGCACTCAAAGCCGTTCGCGCCTGCTGCAGCGTATGCACATCAAATTTGCGCTGTCGCCGCCGACCGCTGGCGTCAATCCACGAGCCCCACCACGTTCCCGGCCGATCCTTGCGCTGGTAAACGCCGTCGCGATCTTTGACCTTTCCGCGCGCCATGCCTTCCTCCCTCTTGCCGGTATGCGATCAATTCCGCCTAAGCCGAAACTTCACCAGCAGCTTTTGCTTCAATCGGCGCCCGGTTGTGCGAGACCCAGTTCCTCGCAATCGTCGGGTAGCCGGCGTAACGCTTCGGACTCCTCCGGATCTCGTGGTTCATCTCTCGCGCGACCCAGTCGGACCAGCCGGCCGAGTCAGGCTCCTCGGGGCAGCGCTTTGCGAGCTGCGATGCCAGGTCTACCATCCGTGCATTCCGGCGGGCGCGCGCTGCACTTACGCTGCGCACCTTGCGCTGCTCTCGGTGATCTTCGCAATAGGTGCCGAGCTGGACGGCCGATTCCCGGCTGGGAACTCGCAACCGGACAAAGTACCGCTTACATTCCATGCAGCGCGCCAGGCATTCTCTGTCTGGGGAATCGAGCAGCCGCAGAAAATAGCTGGTGGCCAGGTCTTCTAACCATGCGGTGAGGCCCTTCGCGTTCAGAGGGCGGCGAAGCTCGAGAACCAACCGCCCATCGGCCGCTTGGCCGAGTTCGAATGGGTTGCGACGCCAGAACGCTACAATTTCCGCTGCGGGAATTTTGCGGGCCCAGGCATCATCTGAGCCATCTGACCCGCGGCCGGATTGAATCCACGCATCCACCAGCGCACGAATTCTTTTCACAACCAGGCCTGGTGCACTCTT
>JASIJX010000120.1 GCA_030049955.1 Acidobacteriaceae bacterium | reverse complement strand
CTCGTGGCTGCGCATTCCGGCCAGCACGTGATGGCTGTATTGCCAGGCCGCGGTCGCAAAAACGAGATTCGCATGTGGATCGATTTCGGCAAAAACATCCATGCCCATCCGCTGGCTGGAGACGAAACCGTGCCCCTGGGTGGAATCGGCTGGAAACGCGCGCCGAAGATTGACGCCCAGTTTGCGAAAACACTCCGTCAGGCGGCGCTCCAGTTCCTGCTGGGCCGGCCAGCACACCAGATTTGCCGACTGCCGCAAGTCCCCACTGGTTACCAGAATTGCCTCTCGCATGTCATTGGTAGCTGCTGACGAAGGGGTCAAAGAAATCCTCCCGCAAATCCGAATCTGTTCGCGGGCTCCATCATACCGTCCGACCCCCGAAGCCCGCTCCACTTTGGCCGGGCGAATTGGAGATTGCGACAGATTGGCTTCTTCTCAGGCCGTCAAGAAAGAGACAGCCAATTCGCACGTGGCACCGGATCCAAATCTCGGCCCGATGCCCGAGGGAGCGCAGCTTCCCCGCTAACATCTTCCGTCAGGATTTGTACGAACGTGGAGTGAATTGAGATCGGCCTCAGCGCTCCGGCTCCGGCTTCGCATTCCGTGGCGCGGTCTCCCAAAACATGTTAATCCAGATTCCATAAATCAACGATCGCGCTTACCTCAACTCGTCGGAACCCCGGACCGTCAAATCCGCCTGAAAAATCTCATTTAACCGCATGACCCGGCTCAAAGGAGCGACCCGCCAAGGTCATCACTCCGGCCAGGCAAAGAACCGCCGCTGCGGTAATTGCCATGGAAGCAGCATAGGAACGGCCATGGGCAAGAGCCACTTCAACCGAAGCAATGGAACTGGCAAGCAACACTCCAAGCTGATTGCCCAGCCCGGGAACAGTGCCGCGCACTGCGTTTGGGCTCAGTTCAGCAACATGTGCCGGAACCACGCCCCACGCCCCCTGCACACAGAACTGCATCAACATTGCGCCCAATACCAGCATGGGCAACGTGCTTGCAAAAGCCCACAGCGGAATGGCCATAAAAGCGCCTGCAAGGGCGCAGATCATAGCCCCGCGGCGGCCGATGCGGTCCGAAATCCAGCCAATTGACAGGCCCCCAAGAATCGCCCCCACCATGGAAAGGGCCGATAGCGCCGCCTTCTGCCGGTCTACGATTCCCCAGTCCTTTTCTAGAAATGTGGGGTACAGATCCTGCGTGCCGTGCGAGCACATGTGCATCGTCATCATGAAGAAAGTGAAGTACAGCAGCAGTTTCCAATGGCTGCGCAAATCCTGCGCCAGCCCCGCAAAACTGGACCGGTGGCCGTGGATCCAGACCCGCGACTCTCGCACCCGTAGCGCAACCAGCAACGCCGCAGCGAGCGCAGGCAGGCTGCCAAGGTAGAAAAGCGTCCGCCAGCCGTAAGAAGGCATCAACAGAAAATACGCGCCGCTGGCAATCAGGAACCCGATGGCATAGCCTTGTTGCAAAAGACCACTCAACAGGCCGCGATACGGCGCCGGAACTTCCTCCATTGCCAAGGAAACGCCCACGCCCCATTGACCGCCCATCACCACGCCAAACAGACCCCGGATGAGGAGAAAATGCACAAAACTGTGCACGAAACCAGTCGCCAATTCCACAACTGCGAACAGGCACAGGTTAACTATCATCGGCAGCCGCCTGCCACACCGGTCGGCAAGGACCCCGAAGAGAAGGGCGCCTACGGGTCGAAGCGCAAGCGTGGCGGTGAGCGCCAGCGTCATGCGCAAGATATCCTCGCCGAAATCGTGACCAATGGCGGTTAACGAGAGGACAACGATGAAGAAATCGTATGCGTCCAGTGTCCATCCAGCCAGGCCTGCCAGAAACGCCGAAATCCAATGTCCTTGGCCCTGGTTAGTTCCCAAGTCGCTGTCCTTCTCAGCTTCATCCGCGCCAGTTTGCGAAACTACGCAAGAAACGACAGACGAGTCGCGGTGAAACAAATCCGGAAGGGGCAAAGGCGTCAACCTCGGGAACAGGACGGAAGAATTCGATTTCAGCAGCGTACGGACAGCGGTGACGAGACGACGGAATCCTTGAGACGGAATCCTTGATATGGCACATCATGGCCGTCTCCCAGGCCGGAGCTCTTATGCGGCAACAGCACTCTCTTTCAGAATCGGGACCTTTCGACTGCCTTGCCTCCTGCTCCACCACGCGCGTTGGCGTTTTCAAGCGGAAGTACCAGATGCGTTTACAGCGCGCCACCCAATCTTCTAATACCTGCGGTTTCGAATAGCTAATCGGGACTCGCGTCTCGCGCGTGTACCGGCTCCGTTCTCGATTGGGTAGACGCTGGGCTTTTGAAACCCCAGCTTTGTCAGAAGTTCAGGGTTCCAGCAAATTGCAGCGTTCTTGGAGCTCCTGTAGTTGCCGTTACATGCCCAAAAGCGCTATCCGTGAAGGCTGCATCGGGCGCAGCAAACGTTGGATGATTTAGCGAATTAAATGCGTCCATCCGAAACTCTAAAAATGCAGACTCGTGGACGGGAAAACTACGGAGCAAAGATGTGTTGTTGGTAACCTGACCAGGACCCGAATAGACTTCCTGCCCCATATTGCCAAATACGGCGCCCGACGGCTGCGCGAAGGAAGTCGTGTCGAACCACAGGTTGGTTGGACCTATGCCCTTGAGCTTCTTAAAAGGAGCAATTTCGTTGGGAACCTGAATATTGCCCGAAGCATTGATTCCCGCAGCGCTTGCAGTAAACCCGAGCGGATAGCCCACTCCCATAACCAGTACATCGGACAATTTCCATCCGCTTACGATGGATCTAACGACAGGGTCAGAGTTCGAAAGGAAGCTTTCATGGTCGCCAAATGGCAGAGCATATAAGACGCTCTGCGAATATGTCTGCGGCGCAGTATAGGTCAATACAGAGTAATTCCTATGGAAATCGATAGCAAAATTGAACGCTGAAGGTCCGCTGACATCGTTCGAGGTAAAGCCCATTGCCTTCTGCCAGGTATAGGCAGATGTCCACAACAGGCCATTCGTGAACTGGTGCGTGAGTCGTGCTTGAAGCGCGTTGTAGTCAGAATTTTCTCCGACAAGGAGTAATGGAGTGCTCGCTGTGCGGCCGAAGGTCGCATACTCGGGCTGCCCTGCTGCCCCTGCGCCCAGCACCATTCCGGCATTTAGGTTGAGGCTCGCAGGAACATGACGACCCTCGTTGCCAACGTATGCCACACTTGCCGTCCACCCTCCTCGAAACACCCGCTCAAGCGTGAGGCTATAGGACATGACGTACGGATCCTTATATTGTGTGTTCATAACGTCATACGTTGAGCTGATCGGAGCGTTTGTGATAATGCCGCTCTGTGGAATCACAAGGGGCGCCTGCGGTGGAAATCCTTGGCTGAGGGTCACTGGTTGCCCGGAGCTATTCAACGCAGGCGCATACGAATTGAGCGCGGCATAATCAATACTCGTGGACTCTGGGTAATTATGGGCATAGGATACCCCCTGCCACGGATCGTAACTAATGCCAAAGCCGCCGCGCAGCACGGTACTCTGAGTAGGCCGGAATGCAATCCCTAACCGCGGTGCGAAGTCTCTGTCATTCCAGGGCATCCCAAGATCCATGGGCACGTTGCCGTAGCCAGCAACTTCCAGATCATTCGTGGACGGGGCATATTGAGAGTAGCCACCCTTCTTCTTGGGCTTGTATGGCTGATACACCTCGTATCGCACGCCATACGTCAGTGTCAACTTATGACTCAGTTGGAAGGTATCCTGAGCGAACCCAAAGTAGAGCGATTGCCTGAAGGCTAAATCGTTGACCATGGCAGCGAGTCCGGTGGAGTAGGGAACATCGAGCAGAAACGCAGCCCACGCATTCGCGAACCCCGAAGCAGGGGCCGACGGGCTGTTCAATGCGGTCTCGCCGTCATCATATTGGTATACGCCGCGAGGGTTAGGATTTTGCCCTTGAAGAAGATCATCTCGGACGCGTCTTATCTCCCAGCCGAATTTGAACGTGTGGTTCTTTACAATTTTCGTCCAGTTATTGACTGCATCGATGTTAGTCTCTCCTCGTTGCCAGGGAAGACCGTTGTTATATCCAATAAGCGGCGTCGAATATCCCGTAATCTGGATAGTCGTCATGCCGCTATTGAACGGAGACGTGTTGATCCCGGGAATGCCAATAGCCGTGGAAGAATCAGAACCGTAGTCTGAGGGCTCCGCAGTATTGTAATAGTGATCCACACCAGCACGTGCTTCCATGACGAGGCTGTTGGAAAAGACGTGAGTATATTCGGCGGCCGTAGAAAATACCGTGTTTATCCCGGTCCCTTGAAAACCGGCGGATGAGCCGCCCGGGCCACCAGCCAGACCGAAAGCAGGCTGCTGGATCGTCGTATTCTTTTCGAAGCTGTATCGAAGCACTAAATGGTCATTCTTGTTAATGCTTTCGTCTATTTTTCCGTCAAACTGATCCGTATCGACTGAGAATCCTAAGTT
>JASIJX010000017.1 GCA_030049955.1 Acidobacteriaceae bacterium | reverse complement strand
ACGTACCAGGACGATGTCACCCGCAACAGCGGACGTCACAATCTCAGCGCGGGAGTGTGGCTCCAGCGCTTGCAATCGAACGAGGACCTTGCGCTCACCCAGTTCGGCCAGGCCACATTCACCGGCCTCCAGCAATTCCTGCAGGGCACAATTTCCAGCTTCCTCTATGACCCCGCTCCCACCGAGATGAACTGGCGCTCGCTGCTCGGCGCGTGGTACGTGCAGGACACGATTCGCGTAACTCCCAAACTCACTCTTTCGCTCGGCTTCCGCGACGAATTCACCACCGGATGGAATGAAGCGCACGGCCACGCCGCAACCTTCGTCTTTACCAACGGAGCGCTCCAAACGCAGCCGCGCATCTCGAGCTCTGCCTTCACCGTCAATCGCGCGAAGTTTCTGCCGCAGCCTCGCATCGGCCTTGCCTTCAGCCCATTCGGATCGAAGACCGTCATCCGCACCGGATTCGGCATGTACAACGACCTCCAGGATGCTCTTGGCTACCGCATGGATCAGAACGCACCCTTCAATCCCTCCTACAGCATCGCGAATCTTCCCGTATCTTCACTGCCGCTAGCGGTCTCGCCCGTACCCGCCAACGCCAAGGTCGCGCCCGCGGGAGTTGAAGCGGATATGCATACGCCCACGCTCATCTCCTATTCGCTCCGGGTAGAGCACGCGTTCTCACCGAACACCGTCGTCACACTTGGTTATGTGGGCTCGCACGGATACCACCAGATCGTCAGTCTCGACGATAACGAACCCACGCCCACGGTGTGTCCTGCTTCTCCATGTCCCGCGGATTTCCCCACCAACTTTCCTGCCCCGCTCGCCGGTGCCGCAATTCCAGCCGGCGCCTACTACATCCCCACAGGCACGCCTACCGCCAATCCCGCTCTCGGAGCAGCATGGGCCTGGTACTCCGTCGGCACGTCCTCCTATAACGCCCTGCAAGCCGACTTCAATCACCGCATGAGTCACGGCGTGTTGCTGCGCGGCGTCTACACCTGGTCGAAATCTCTCGACGATGGAGATTCGCTCAACGCCACTGCTGCCGGCAACGCGCCCGGCCTCGTTTCCAATCCCTTCGATGTGAAGGCCGACTGGGGCCCGGCCACCTACGACGTGCGCAACGTCGCCGTCATCGACGGCAGTTACAGTCTGCCCTTCGGGCCGCAACACGCGTTCCTCAATCATGCAAGTAGCTTCGCCAATGTGCTCGCAGCAGGCTGGACGGCGAACTCCATCGTCACCCTGCAATCCGGATTTCCCTTCACGCCTCAGTTGAGCTACAACCCTTCCAACAACGGCGACACCAAGGACCCCGTCCGTCCATTCGCCAATCCGTCTTTCACCGGCTCGGCGATCATCGGATCGCCATCTCAGTGGTTCAATCCCGCAGCCTTCCTCGCCCCGCCGGCAAATAGCGGCTTCTACGGCAATCTTGGCCGCGACACGCTCACCGGCCCCGGCATCGCCACCTGGGACTTCTCGATGATGAAAGACACCTCCATACGCGAGCGCCTCTCTACGCAGTTCCGCGCCGAGTTCTTCAACATCCTCAATCGCGCCAACTTCAACACGCCCAACCTGGTCGTCTTCACTCCCTCCGGCATCTCACCCACCGCCGGCGTCATCACCAGCACCTCGACAACCTCACGGCAAATTCAATTTGCGTTGAAGCTGCTATGGTGAACCCACCCAATTTGCCCCATTCACAATTCGGTCTTCCGATGCGGCCAGGCATCCTGAGCGATGATCCTGGCCTGCCATTCTGAGCGAGTTTGTCCAAGGCACTCACATCCGGCGCCGGACAGATTAGCTCGGCATCAATCAAACGTCGATTTGTACTATAGTCATGCTTATGTCTCGCCGGGATTCCGGAGAGGAAAAATCCTCGCGCGTGCAAGTCGAATCAGTCATAGTTCCTTTCAGGAGAATTGCACATGACAACCAACACCTCGACAGCACTGATCACCGGAGGAACGAGCGGAATCGGTCGTGCGACGGCCGAAAAACTGGCGCAACTCGGCTTCCACGTATTGGTTGTGGGGCGCAACGCGGAGCGGGGGAAGAAGACCGTCGATCAAATCCGCGCAGCGGGTGGCAAAGCGGACTTTATTTCCTCCGACCTTCGAGATGCAGCGAGTGCACGCGCTCTGGCGAAAAAAGCGCTCGAAATCGGCAATGGTCATGTCGATATTCTGATCAACAATGCGGGCATCTATCCGTTCGGGCCAACGCATGAAATGACGGAAGAACAGTTCGACCGCGTGTTCTCCGTCAACGTGAAGGCGCCTTATTTCCTCGTAGCGGAACTCGCTCCACTGATGGCCGGCAGGGGCAAAGGGGCAATCGTAAATCTGTCGACCATGGTCTCCGATTACGGTGCGCTCGGGATGAGCCTCTATGGTTCGAGCAAGGCCGCCATCAATCTGCTCACCAAAACCTGGGCCGCTGAATATGGACCGAGCGGCGTCCGCGTGAATGCAGTGAGTCCCGGGCCAACGCGCACAGAGGGCACCGAAGCAATGGGCGAAGGCATCGAACAGTTGGCCGCGCAGTTGCCGGCCGGCAGGCCGGCAACTGCCGCCGAGATCGCAGAAGCGATTGTCTTCCTCGCAACAGACCGCTCCAGCTTCATTTATGGAGCAATACTTGCCGTGGACGGAGGCCGCACTGCGATCTGAATTCCGAAAACCACGCGAGTCAACAACTGCCCCTCTGACTCGGAAAGGAAAGTCGCATGCAGCCCACCGGGAAGAACTCATCCCATCCCGAACCTCAGAAAACGCAGGCTGAAAACTTCGATCTGGTCATCCTCGGCGGCGGAACGGGCTCGACTATCGCTGCCTGGACCTTCGCCGGCGAAGGCAAGCGGGTCGCAGTCGTCGACCGCAAATACATTGGCGGATCGTGCCCGAACATCGCATGCCTGCCAAGTAAAAACATCATCCACAGCGCGAAGGTCGCATCTTACTTCCGCCAAAGTGAAGAATTCGGCGTCACTCACAAGGGCTTCAGGATCGATATGTCCGGGGTCCGCGAGCGCAAGCGCAAAATGGTCGCCGGCCTCAACGCAATGTATCTCGAAAATTACAAGGAAACCGGAGCAGAGTTCATCCTGGGAACTGGACGATTCATCGCTCCAAAGACCATTAAGGTCACCCTCGGCAGCGGAGCGACCCGTCAGTTGCGCGGCGCACAGGTGATCGTCAGTACCGGTACGCGGGCGGCAATTGAAGCTATCCCTGGCCTTGTTGAAGCGCAGCCGCTCACGCACATCGAAGCGCTCGAGCTCGGCGAACTGCCCGAACATCTGCTTATCATTGGCGGCGGCTACGTAGGAGCAGAACTGTCGCAGGCCATGCGGAGGTTCGGCAGCAAAGTCTCAGTCATTGACCGCCACGAGCGGCTGATGTCGAAAGAAGACGAAGATGTGTGTCAGGCTATTCGCGACCTCCTTGAAGACGAAGGAATCGGCATTCATCTGCAAGCGCGAATCCGGCGAGTCACCGGCAAGTCGGGTAACTCGGTAAGCATCGTCCTCGAGCAGAACGGGGTTGAGAGGACCTTAACCGGAAGCCATGTGCTCGTCGCAGCAGGCCGCAGGCCAAACACCGAAGGACTCGGGCTCGAACTGGCCGGTGTGGAACTGAACGAGCGAGGATATATCAAGGTCAACGAGCGACTGCAAACCACCGCTCAAGGCGTATGGGCAATCGGCGAGGTTGCCGGCAGCCCGCAGTTTACGCACATCAGCGTCGACGATTTTCGCGTAGTTCATGCAAACATCACAGGCGGCAATCGCGTCACCACGGGCAGGCAGGTTCCCTACTGTCTGTTTACCGATCCTGAGCTCGCCCGTATCGGCCTCAGTGAAGCCGAAGCGACAGCGCACGCGATCCCGTATCGCCTTTTCAAAGTGCCAATGGGAAGCAATCTGCGCGCACGCACCCTGTCGGAAACGCGCGGATTCATGAAGGCTCTTGTCGAAACTGACACAGATCGGATTCTCGGGTTCGCGGTTTTGGGCGTCGGTGCAGGCGAAATCATGGCCGCCGTCCAGGTCGCAATGATCGCTGGGCTTCCTTATACGGCGTTGCGCGACGCCGTCCTGACGCACCCCACATTGACCGAGGGCCTCATACCGCTGTTTTCATCCCCGTCGACCGAGCACAACGCCGCACGCGCTACAGAAAAAATCGGCAACTGGTAGAAATTTAACCGATTCGATACTGACCGCCATCCACAACAATTGCCTGCCCGGTGATGAATGAAGCATCGTCACCTGTCAAAAACAGAACCGCACCAGTCACATCCTCGGGCTCCCCCAGCCGCTTGATCGCCTGCTGTTCCCAGGTAGCGCGCTTTTGCAGTTCCGATTGGGGTGCAGTTGCCAGTGTATTTATCAGCCCCGGCAGCACCGCATTCGCGGTAATGCCGTCGTTTGCAACATCATTTGCCAAACCTCTCATGAACCCGATGATCCCCATTTTTGTGGCGATATAGTGGCTCATACCTGGTATGGCTAAACCAACCATATTTGACGATATGCCAACGAAGCGGCCCCACTTCTTCTTCCTCATTCCAGGCAAGAAATACTTCACGCTCAAAAAGTGAGAGTCCAGGTTCGTAGCCATGGTTTTCCGCCAAGTCGCCAGATCCAGGTCATCGATAGAGCGATTTGGAAAATATCCGGCGTTATTCACGACGATATCTACATTGCCGACGTATCGAGCTTTGTTGGCTACGGAATGCCACTGCTCTTCTTGCGTAACATCTAGTTCAAGCGCGTATGCCGTGGAGCCAATCTTGCGAACGGTTTCGTTCGGCGGTTGAAGGTCGGTTGCAATGACCTGTGCTCCTCGCTCTGCCAAAGCCAATGCAATCGCCTGGCCGATTCCTTGAGCAGCACCGGTGACCAGCGCTACTCGTCCATCGTGCGTTCTTATCGACGTCTTCATCCTTCTCTCCCTCACTCTTCGCACGCTGTCTTCAGTGCCTTTGTCCACCATTATCGAACTACGAGACCGGCCAGCCCGATCATGCAAGCCCGTTTCCCGTTACTTGCCGGCTTACTACCACATCGAAAGCGATGAACACGCTCCTTTCGCCAAAGCTCGTCATCGAATAAGCGGTCTGGCGGATAGAATCGAGTGCACGGCAAGCGTTATAGGAGGATGTATGGCAGACGCTAAGGCCATTCTTAAGCAGGCGTACTCCGCATTCAACACGCGGGACATTGACGGTGTATTAGCACTGATGACCGAAGACGTGAGCTGGCCCAAGGCTTCGGAGGGCGGCAGGGTTGTCGGAAAAGAAGAGATCCGCGCTTATTGGACTCGACAATGGGACGAGTTCGATGGCCATGTCGAACCGCTTGCAATGATCGAGGAAGACGGCGGCACGAGAGACGAAGACACGCGAGACGGGCGCAGGATCCGCGTCAGCGTGCACCAACTCGTCAGGAACCTTCAAGGGGATGTTCTTTCCGACAGCGAGGTTCTCCACATATTCACCGTGAAGAGCGGTCTTATCGCAGCCATGGACCTCGGTGATGAGGCCGATACAACCGGTCCGACTGCCGCGTTCGCACATCGATCCTAACGCGCTACCCACGGTGGCGCGTGAGAGCAGGACCCAGTCTCGAAAGTTCTATGAACGGCCAGTAGACAACATTTTCAGCGCAACCGGACAGCTCCCGGTAAGTCGGGTTCTTGGAAGCAATCGATTACCGATAACAGTCCCGTTTGCGAGACCGAATTCCCGATTGGGCCGGCAAGGTAAGTTCGATGAGTGCATCGCCCTGGAGTTGTCAATCAAAGCAATCGGGCTGCGCCTTTGCCCTTTTAGCCCTTGGCGCTCGGCGGCTTTGCCTCGCTTTGCACAATGCAGTAGCATTATTCTGGTTGTCGTGCTACTGGGCCCGCGGGAGCCGTGACACATTTTATGCCTGATCTAAGCCGCATTGGCATCGCTCTGGACTCCGAACTTCTTCGCCGCTTCGACGATTCAATCGCTCGGCGTGGATACACCAACCGATCAGAGGCCTTTCGGGATTTGATCCGCGACCGTCTGGTCAATGAGCAAACCGGGAAACCAAACGCTCCTGTCGTTGGCACTGTCACTCTCATCTACAACCACCATGCCCATGGAGTAACAGAAAAGCTGATCGAAATCCAGCACGAACACCACGAACTGGTCGTTTCCACAAGTCATGCGCATCTCGACCACGATTTTTGTCTCGAAGTCCTAATCGTGCACGGCAGGTCATCCCGCGTACAGGATCTTGCCGACCGTCTGATCGGCCTCAAAGGCGTGCAGCACGGGCGTCTGGTAATGACAGTCCCGGCTGTCGCTCATGAGCACGGGCAAGAATCCCAGAACTACCACAGAAAATAACGAAGCCTGTAGCGAAAGGAAAACGATCCAGCGCCATGCGTAGCACGAAAATAAAAATCGTCACACTTCTGCTGAATGTTTTCGTATCCCTTGCCGCTTTTTCGCAGAACGGAAGCCGGAGCATCGCCGGTGTCGTTGTCGATCCCGCCGGTAGGTCTGTGGCCGGAGCCCATCTCGACATCGTTTCAGCGCGACAGCGCCTCACCGTGGCGGCCGATTCCAGCGGCGCCTTCCACTTCACGCTTCCTGAAATGGGTGACTTCACTATTCATGTCGAAGCTGCCGGATTCGCTGCCGTTACGCGGCGATTCGACGCCAAGACCGCTTCAGCCGGCATCACGCTTCATCTGGAGCACCTGGCCACGGCGCCCCAGCAGGTGATCGTTACAGCGGATGTGAGCAAGATCGCTTTGGACTCTCCTGATCCGGGCGAGAAGGTCATGGTTCGCGAAGAATTGCTCGATGCCAATCCTGGTCGCCCCGGCGCGCCAGTCTCCATACCCGGTATGCCCATCGAAACCGCATCCGGGGGCATCAAGGCGCCACAGTACTTTGTGCCCGGAGTCGCAGGAGATCACGGCGAGCCGATCGCGCAGTACATCGCGGTGGGTGGCTTTCTCGTTCCGAATAATCTCTCGGCCAATGCGCACGGCAACGGATATGCTGACCCGAATATTTACATATCCGCTGCCCTGGGCAGCGTGGGCACCGATGGCGGCGCTTACAACGTGCTCGAAGGCAATCATGCGCTGAATATGGCGGCGACTTATAGCCTGCGGCCTCGGATCGGCCGATTCATCACCTTGACCGGAGACTACCGTGATGCGGATATCGCAGCGGGACTCGCGCCCTCCGATCCGGCAAAGAGGGAGTGGCTGGCGCTTGAGGCCAATTACGGCAACGGGCTAATGCGCACGCTCGAACACCGGAAGCAGTTCAAATGGAACGCGATGCGTGTCTTCAATCCAGGCAACCACGAGATCGCGCTGCTCAGCATTGGCTATTGGGGGCACTCGCACGAGGGAAATCTGGTGCCGATCGGTTATGCCGTGCAAGTTAATGACACACTCGACCCGCGCCAGCAGGACCAAACGCACACGGGATTGCTGGCAGCCAATGACCGCTGGAAGACAGGGACCAGCGACGAGGCAGACTTTTCGGGCTATTTCCGCACCTACAATCTGGCACTGTTTTCAAATTTCGGCGAGGGGCTGATCCGGCAAAGCGAATTCCGTACCGTGGAGGGCGGTGAGGCGCGCGAGAGCCACACATTCAAACCCTGGATGGAAGGCATGGTGGGAGTTCTTTACAACGAAGACGATATCCGCAACGACGATCTGGACCATTACCTTTCACCGAATCCGCCCGCCTTTGGCGCATTCGTCCCCGTGCTCGGGAACAACGTCACCATCCGCGAGGTGGCTCCATATGCGGCCCTGCATGGAGACCTCGGCCAGCATATTCATCTCTACGGCGGTCTGCGAAATGACCAGATCGAGATGAAAAATGTCGACAAATTCCGGCCTCAGTTTTCCTTCGACGAGTGGGAAGGGTTCGAAAATCCTAAAGCTACAGCGACCTGGACTCCGGGAGCGGGACCGGCGCATTGGCTGCCTTCGGCTTCTTTCAGCCTCGGCCAGGCTTTCTTCACGGAAGACCCCCGCATCGAACTGGCCACTTCGGCAACCTCAACGGGCAACAAGGCGCTGGCAGATCCGTTCGAGCGCTCTCACGCCGAGCAACTGGTACTCGAAAAGCAGTTCTCGGGCACGGATATTCGCGTAACGGCGGGCCGGACGACGATGACGGCTACTTTGGCAAAAATCGATCCGGATAATGGCTCTGCGGAGGACTTGGGGCCGAGCACCTTGAAGTTCCTCACTGCCAGCGCGCGTCATCAATTCAGTTTTGGCACGCTGCAATCAGTCTTCTCCAAGGCCGATGCGCGCTTGGCGACCTTCAACGGCGTTCCCGGCACTGTGGTGCCGGAAGCGCCGCGCACGATCTTCGATGCTTTGACGGCTCTCGACCGATTGCCCTGGGGATTTCGTGGCCGCGGTGAGTATGAGTACGTTGGGCACAAATTCTTGGATGTAGGCAATCCCGAACACCCGTCGCAGTATGAGGCTATTCCCGTGGGCGAAACCCGACTGGCCGTGGTGCGTCCGTTCCTGAATGGACGGCTGGAGTTGGGAGCGGACAGCGAGATCGTACGCGGATACACAGGTCAAACCACCGAGACCATGGCGCCAGGTTGGAAACTAGGACAGGTTCCATATTGCGCACCAGGTTCGGGGCCGACTGGCGACTACAACGATTTCGACTGCGGCGCCAACGAGCAGGCCGTCGGCATTCGCATGGTGTCCTGGGTGGGCGGATCGATTTCCTGGAGGTTTGCAGCCGGCAAATGATTCGTGCTTGTTAGCTCTTTGTGGTCGCCTGATCGGGGTCACCACACCCAGTCAAGCCCGGTTCGCAGGATATCCCTCCCAATCCCATGTTTTGAATGAAAGGACCTATTTCCCGCGCAAACCTTGCCGGAAAATACCTGCGATTCCGCTACACTGAGAATCAGCCATCCAGATAGCTTCAAGACAGCGCGAACCGCGCTTTTTTTGAAAATCCGCAAAACTCGAACGATTTTTCCTCTCAACCTCAACACTATCAACCGCTTGCTGAAAGCTAGTTTCACAGTTACACAGAAATAGGCGCCAGTCTGGAAGCAGTCCTGAACAAGACGGAGTAGAGGCACGCGCTGGCCAGGCTCGGCCGTAAGTTGTTGATTCTGGCTAAGCTGTGCACAAATCCTTGCCCCACACGAAGATACAGGCAACCTGCTCCCGTAAACCTAATGGATTCACGAACATCCTCTCAGAAATGGGGGAGGGGGTGACACCCATCACCCCGCATACCGCAGCAGCGCCTTGAACCCGTAATCCATGTGCTGTTGAATGTGGCAGTGGAAGAGCGTGAGCCCCGGCTGGTCGGCCGTGAACTCGACCACCGCCCGGCCGTAGTAGGGAACCACCACCGTGTCCTTGATCACGCCCGCGGTTTTCTTGTCGTTGATTTCTTTGAGTTCCCACAGGTGCCGGTGCAGGTGCATCGGGTGGGCATCGTCGGTTTGGTTACGCATCACCAGCCGGTAACGAACTCCTCGCTGCAAAACAAATTCGCGCTCGTGCGGGTAAGGCTTCCCGTTCACCAGCCACAAGTTGAACTTCCCCGCGCCCCCGGGAATCTTGCCAAAGATCATTTCAATCGTCTGTTCTGGAGCCTGCGGTGGTTTTTGTAAGCCCGCCCCACTGTTACCGGAGCCGTCCCGGCCAGGAGAAAAACCAAAAATCGTGTAATCCCAAGGCTGCGCCGGAGGATCTATCCACTGCGGCTGCTGGTGCTGCCCCGCGTACTCCACCACTACGCCCAAACCCGAGTCGCGAATCGGCTTCTCGGTCGAGCCCAGTATCCAGATGCCCGGCCGGTTCATCTCGACTTCCACATCGATTCGCTCCCCCGCGCCGATAAAAATCGAATCGAGATCCTGCGGGCTCGGAACAGGATTGCCGTCCATCGCGATGACCCGCATCTTATGCCCGGCCAGCGCGATGCGCCGATTTTCAATCGCGCTTGCATTGAGAAAGTGAATCAGCAATCGCTGCCCTGCGCTCACGCGAATCGGCTCGCCGGCGCCAAGCGCCTTGTCGTTGATCGAGTAAGTCATCGAGCCGACTTCGAGCCCGTCCGGATGCGTATCGAGAACCGCCGGCTTCTCGAGCAGCGGCCCGTCGTGTGTATTGTCGTCCTCGTCGTCCATCACGCCGGTAAAAAACGGCTCCCAGTCGCGCAGCGCAAGGAACAGCTCCTGGTCGTAACTGCCCGCATCGCCGCCACCGTCAACAAACACAAACCCGAACTGCCCCGTGTAAGCGCCCTTGTGCAAATCATCCATCGCCATCGCATGCGAGTGATACCAGCGGCTTCCGGCCGGCCCAGGCGTAAGCTGAAAACGCCGGCTGCCACGCGGCGTAATCATCGGCGAGCCTTCTTCAGCCGTCCCGTCCACTTCCGGCGGAATCAGCATGCCGTGCCAATGAACCAGCTCAGGCGTATCGGTGTCGTTGATGACATCGACGGTCACGGTCTTGCCTTCTTTCAGGCGCAAAACCGGCCCGGGCGCAGAACCGTTATAGCCAATTGTCGAAAGAATGTGCGACCGGTCGAGTTCGACCGTCACCGGCGCAATGCGCAGCGTCACATCGGCATTTGTTCCGGGTAGCTTAGAGCCCGGCAAAGCCTGCAGAACCGACTGACCGGCGAGATGATCGGCAAGCTGCGCACCGGCCGTCCCGGCCAACGCCAGCCCACCCAGTTTCAGCGCTTCACGCCGCTTCACCGCATTGCCTCCCGCAGCCGCGTTGTGCCAGCATCGTCTCACGAGGCGAACTGCAAGGACAAGCGGCCCCGAAACCAGCTATGGAAAGAGCAAAACTGCCTGCAACCATCCTCTGTCAGCCGCCGTCTATACGAACAAGCAGGACTCCGTTAATTGCGCCTTCTTCCTTTCTTCGGAGGTCCCCATGAAGCTCTCGCGAGTTGCGCTCGTGACGACAGTTGCGGCGGCCTGCGGCGCTGGAGTTTGGGCCTTGCAGCGCACCGCCGATTTCGGCTTCGGCAACGACGACTCGCCCACCAACGTGAAAGCCGAATTCTACTGGTCGCGCCTGGCCTACAACTCCAACATGGAAAGCTACGGCGCTTATGGCCGGCGCGGCTATTGGGGTTACGCATCATGGTCGCGCGATTATCCCAAGGCCGACCGCCAGTTCCTCATCGCCATGCACCGGCTCACGCGCATCGACGGCCGGCCCACCGAGCAAGTGGTTTCACTCGACAGTGACGAAATCTTCAACTATCCGTGGATCTATGCGGTCCAGGTGCAGAACTGGACGTTCACCGACGCCGAAGCCAAGCGGCTGCGCGAGTATCTGCTCAAGGGCGGCTTCCTCATGGTCGACGACTTTCACGGTACCGAGGACTGGGAAAACTTCATGAATGGCATGCGCCAGGTATTGCCGGATCGCCCGATTGAAGACCTGCAAAGCGGCGACGAGATTTTCCATACGCTCTATGACGTGGACGACAAGATGCAGATTCCAGGCGAGCAGTACGTATGGACCGGGCGCACGTATGAGAAAGACGGCTACCAGCCCAAGTGGCGCGCCATCCGCGACGACAAGGGGCGCATCATCGTCGCAATCTGCCATAACATGCACCTGGGCGACGCATGGGAATGGGCCGACGATCCGAATTATCCCGAAACCTTCGCCTCCATGGCTTTTCGAGTGGGCCTCGATTACATCATCTATGGCATGACGCATTGATATTGATATCGATACGGAACGAACCACTGTATTGCTCGTGACAGTCGGGTTTTTCAAAAGCCAGGTCGTTCTGCGATAGGCCAGCGAGTAGATACGGACCCTGAAGCACTTCTGGCTCCGCTGGAACTTTTTGAAAGATTACTTGTCTTCCCCGCTCGGCACAGTTGAAAAGAAAACCAAAACGCACGCTTCACGCTATGCCTCCTTTTGAACAGGGAGAGCGCAGATGTTTCAGCTTCTCTTCAGGTACCCGAGTCCTGTGTTCTCGAAGGGGCGCTTCGTGCTGCTCGGATCCTGGCCTGCGTGGCTTCTGCCTGCGCTGATCGTCATCATCTCCGTCGGACTTGCATTCCTGATTCGACGCAACCTGCGCAATGCCGCACCAAATCTGCGGAACTGGCGCGCGTGGGCCATTTGGGGCATGCAGTCGGCGCTGATCGCTCTGATCCTTACGCTGCTATGGCAACCCGCCATGGTGGTGAGCGAGCTCAGCTCGCAGCAGAACATCATCGCCATCGTCATCGACGATTCGCGCAGCATGGCGATTGCTGATAGCGAAGGAAAGACGCGTGAAGCCGCGGCCGTGAATGCCCTTGAAAACGGCATCCTGAAAAGCCTCAACATGCGGTTTCAGACTCGCGTCTACACCCTTGGCGCATCGCTTGCGCGCACGGATGCGCTGCCATCCATTTCGCCTCACGAGCCGGCGACACATTTGAGCGAGGGCTTGAAGCAACTTGCCACCGATACTGCCGATCTGCCGATTGGTGCGGTGCTCTTGCTCTCGGACGGTGGAGAGAACACCGCCGGCCTGGGCGGCGCCGGAGTCGGGCCGGAAGCGCTCGAAGCTTTGCGCGACCGCCGATTGCCGGTGCATACCATCGGCTTCGGCAACCTGCAGCGCACTCACGACGTAGAGATTGAGGACGTAAGCTTGCCGGCGAGAGCAACGGCGAACGCCCGCATAGCCACAGCGCTAAGCCTGATGCAGCGCGGCTACACCGGCCAGAAAGCAATACTCAACGTCCGGGATGGCCAGAAGACTATCGCTGTGCGCCAGATTCTCCTGGGAACGGAAGGACGGCTTCAAATAGAGTCCCTGTTTTTACCAGCCGGGGACGCGGGCGCGAAGCGCCTTACTTTCAGCATCGATCCGTTGTCTGGCGAGGAGAACCTGGCCAACAACGCCGTTACGCGCCCACTGCTGGTGAGCGACGCGAAGCGCCGCATCTTGTATATCGAGGGTGAACCGCGCTGGGAGTATAAATTCATTCGCCGCGCAGAGGACGACGATCCGACCGTGCAGATTGTCAGCATGCTGCGTACCAGCGAGAACAAAATCTACCGGCAGGGAATCAGCGATCCAAGCGAGCTCGCTGATGGCTTTCCTTCACGGCCGGAGGATCTGTTCGGCTACTCGGGCATCATTATTGGCTCGGTCGCGGCAGACTATTTCACTCCGCTGCAGCAGGAACTCTTGCGGGAGTATGTAGACCGGCGCGGCGGAGGCATTCTTTTTCTCGGCGGACGCGAGTCGCTGAGCGATGGCGGCTGGGCCGCGTCAGATCTCGCGGAACTGTTGCCCGTTTTTCTGCCGTCGGGCAATCACAACTTCCACCGGAATCCCGCTACCGTCGAACTGACTGCCGAAGGCATTGATTCGCCGGTAACACGTCTGCTTGACGATCCGGACAAGAATGCAGCGCGCTGGAAAAAACTAACTTACCTCGCCGATTACGAAGATCCCGGCGCTCCCAAGCCTGGCGCGGTGGTGCTGGCGTCGATGAATGCTGGCCATCGCAAGTTGCCGCTGCTCATCACGCAGAATTACGGTCATGGACGCACCGCGATCCTGGCAACGGGCGGCACGTGGCGCTGGCAGATGAGCGAACCGCTTGGCGACCCCTCGCACGACCTATTCTGGCAGCAACTCTTGCGCTGGCTCGTCGCGCAGTCGCCTGGGCCTGTAACTGTGCAGATGCCCGCGCGTCTGCTGATGGACCAAGGCCACGCCGGGTTTGCAGCGCAGGTTCGCAGCCGGCAGTTCCAGCCCGCGGCCGACGCGCATGTGATAGTGCACATTGTGGGGCCGGAAAACCTGTCTGCGATGTTCGATCTGACGCCTTCGCAGGACACGCCTGGGCTCTACACGGCGGAATGGACCGCGGAAAAGCCGGGTGCGTATCTGGCTGAGGTTACGGCCGAATCCGCCGATGGAGAGCCGCTCGGCAACGACGTTGTAACGTTCGAGCGCGAAGACGGCATCGCCGAAAACTTTCACACCGAGCAGAACCGACCGCTCCTCGAACAGCTTTCTGCCGAAACCGGCGGGCGCTACTGGAAATCGAACGATCTCAAAAGCCTTCCACGCGATATTACTTATTCCGAAGCAGGCATCTCTGTGCGCAACACGCACGAGCTCTGGAATATGCCCGTTGTGTTTCTTCTGCTGCTTGCCTTGCCGCTCACAGAGTGGCTCCTGCGGCGCAAATGGGGTGTCGTATGAAGCCGCTGTTCCGGCATTCGCGACTTTCGCGCAACGGTGCGCGCGCACTGCTGATCGCTGCGTTCGTCTGCTTATTAGCTCGCCATGTCCAGGCTGGCACTTACTACGTGATCATCTCCGGTCTTGGCGGCGAGCCCGATTACGAGCAGCGCTTCACTGCCGCAGCGAACGATCTCGAACGCATCTTTAAAGCCGCGGGACCTACGGCGCACGTTACCACGCTAACTGGCCCCAATGCGACGGCCGAGCGGCTTCGGCAGGCGCTTGAGTCCGCCGCGCGCCAGGCGAAGCCAGAGGACGATTTTGCGCTGATCCTCATCGGGCACGGGAGCTTCGACGGCGTCGAGTACAAGTTCAATCTAGTCGGCCCCGACCTGACGGCTGCAGAAATTGCCGCGCTCTGCGACCGTGTTCCTTCGCGCCGGCAGCTTATTGTTGACACAACCAGCGCTAGCGGCGGTGCGATGGCCGCATTCGAGCGGCCCGGACGCGCGGTGATTGCAGCAACAAAATCCGGGACGGAGAAAAATGCAACCGTCTTTGCGCGCTACTGGGTGGAAGCCTTTCAGGACCCTTCGGCTGACACAGATCACAGCGAATCCATATCTGCGCTCGAGGCCTTTCTCTATGCAACGCACAAAACCGCCGCATTTTACGACTCACAGAAGCGGCTGGCCACTGAGCATGCGGTCTTCAATGACGCCGGCGCGGGCGATCCTGTCCGCCAGCCGGATGATCAAGAAGGCAAATTACTGGCCAGTTTTACCCTGCTGCGCACGGGCACAACAGCGCAGATCGGCAATGATCCGACCAAGCGCGGGCTGCTCGAACAAAAAGACGAGCTCGAGCAGAAGATCGACATGCTCAAGTACCAGAAGCCCGCCATGGACCCCGCTGACTACAAACAGCAACTGACAGATGCGCTGGTAGCGCTGGCGAAGGTACAGGAGGAATTGGATAAATGATCCGCGCCGTACTTTTCGCGTTGCTGCTTGCATGTGCTACGCCGTTCAGCGCTGCAGCGCCAGGCGCCAATCCGCTGAATTGCTGGTCGCTGCGCAAACACGGCCACGCGGCACAGGCCGAAGCTTGCTTTGAATCGTTGACGCGCAGCGCCAGCGCGTATGAGCGCGCCGAGGGATTGTGGGGAATGGAAGAGTGGGAGCAGGCAAATGCCGAGTTCCGGCTGGCAGCGCAGGATGCCGGCGCTCGGCCGTTGGTGAAGGTACGTTGGGGCATGCTGCTGCACGAGCGATTCAACGACGCTGACGCTGCCGGGCTGTTCCATGAAGCGCTTGAAAAAGACCCGTCGCTGGCCGAGGCATACGTTGGTCTCGCGCTTGTCTCCGCAGATGGCTTCGACGGCCATGCTGCCGAATACGCCGCGCAGGCAATCGCGCTTGACCCCAAGCTGGCCGAAGCGCATGAACTTATGGCAGAGCTTGCGTTGACGAACGATGACCGCACGGCGGCCGAAGCTCAGGCAGACAAGGCCATCGCTCTTGAGGGTGATGCACTGGATGCGATGGCTGTTCGCGCAGCGATAGAGCTGATTGCTGACCGCTCACCCGACGAGTGGTTTGCGAAGATCAGCGCGGTAAATCCTCACTACGGCGAAGCGTACGCGCGCGTGGCACAGCAATTGGAACTGCATTATCGCTATGAAGATGCGGCCGTGTACTATCGCAAAGCAATTGAAGCCGACCCGCGACTCTGGGCAGCGCACTCGGCCCTCGGGATTGATCTGATGCGGCTGGGCGAGCAGGATGAGCCGTACCAGGAGCTTGAGATGGCCTACAACAACGACTATCGCGACGCAGCGACGGTCAACAGCCTGCGCCTGCTCGACAGCTACAGGAATTTCGACACGAATCGCGATAATACGACCATCATCAAGCTCAGCAAATCGGAATCCGCGCTTCTCTTGCCGTATATTCAGCCGGAGCTTCACGCGATCATCGCTACCTACACCAGGAAATACCAGATGACGCTGCCCGGTCCCGTGCAGGTGGAAGTCTATCCGAACCACGAAGA
>JASIJX010000016.1 GCA_030049955.1 Acidobacteriaceae bacterium | reverse complement strand
AGCCTATGTTTGAAAGGTCGGCGCGCCGCCTGGGAACTCCATCACGCATCGCGCTCCGGACTGCACGGGCTCGAACCAGATGTGTCCGCCAGCTCGATCGACGATCAACCTGGCGATGGAGAGCCCCAGGCCTGCCCCGGTTCCCGATACAGTCGCAGGAGTTCTGCCTGTGAAGAAGCGCTCGAAAACTTTTTCCCGTTCCTCAGGTGCGATGCCAGGGCCTTGATCCTGGAAAGCGATCCGAATGTTGCCGTTCCGGTGCGTCCACGAAATCCGCAGAACGGAATTGCGCGGGGAGAACTTGACAGCATTATGCAGCACATTCATGAAAGCGACGCGCAGCAGCACGCGGTCTGCGCGAACAATCCAGTTTCCCGGCGAATCATTCTCCTGAACGATTGTGATCTGCTTCTCCTCCGTCAGTACGCTGAGAACGCTCAGCGCCTCGTCTACAAGCTCACGAACCGGAAAGTCGATTTGTTCAAGGCCGGGCTGGCTTGTCTCGGCACGCGCCAGCAATAGCAAACCGTCGATTGTCTCATTCAGGCGCGCTGTTTCCTCGAGGATGTTGGCCAGTGCGTCGTTGTATTGGAGTTTGCTGGGGCTTTGCTCTAGGGCAACCTCACTCATCGTTCGGATGGAGGCTAGCGGAGTGCGCAGCTCATGTGCAGCATCGGCTGTAAAGCGACGCATCTGCTGGAAAGCCTGCTCGAGACGCTCGAGGAGGTGATTGAAGGCGCGGGCCATTTGGCCGAGTTCGTCATTCGGATTGTCGATCTGAAGGCGATCATCGAGGTTGCTGGCTGTAATGCCTTCTGCGTGAGCGGCCATTTTCTCCAGTGGCCGCAGACCGCGTCTGGCAATCACCTGCCCGGCAGCACCGGCAACGACCAGGGCCATGGGCGCCGCAATCAGCAGCAGAATCAGAAACTGAAGCATCCGCTCACGTAGGGGAACAAGACTATACCCGAGGCGGATAACCATGGTTGTCCCGTTGATAGCGTGAATATGGCTGACGATCAGGGCGTGAGTTCCATCCTGCAAGCGCACGATGCGCTCATTGAATCCCGTCTGTCCTTCTCCATCTTGTAACCGACCTCCGAGCGGCATCCCGTGGAGATTGGAGCTCTGATAGAGAACCCGTCCGGAAAGATCGAGAACCTCCATGAGCCGATCGACGAGCAAATGCGATTGGGGACGAGAATAATAATTCTGTTGGAGTTCGAGAATTCCATGGTGATCGAAATAGAGCAGCCCCTCTGCTGTCACGATGTCCTGCACCTCGTCGTGTAACATCTGCCGGGTGAGGACGGCGTACTGGAATGCGAATACAAGGGCTGCGTACAGTAGCAGCAGCACCGCAAGGACTGAGACATACCAGACGGTCAATCTCGTACGCAGGCGGAGGGGCGAGGGCATCAGGGCTGTGGCTCCCGCAGGCTGAAGCCGATTCCGCGAACCGTCTGTAGAAGCTTGATGGGGTAGGGGTCGTCGATTTTCTTGCGTAGCCGGGCGATCTGCACATCGATGACGTTGTCGATCGGTGTATATCGCGAGGTTTCGCGCCACACATCTTTAGCAAGCATTTCGCGTGAGACTGTCCGGTCGCGGTTTTCAGCCAGATACAGAAGCAGGTCGAACTCGCGCGCGGTGAGCTCGAGCGGCTCGCCGGCGCGGGCGGCCGTTCTCGTTTTCGTCTCCAACGTAAGGTCGCCGATTGTGAGGTTGGTCGATGCTGGGGGCTGCAGAATGCGGCGCAGAAGAGCATCGATCCTCGCGAGCAGTTCGGCGAAGGAGAATGGCTTGCCGAGGAAATCGTCCGCGCCGGTGCGCAAACCAGTTACCCGATCCTCAACGGTGTTGTGCGAGGTAAGGATCAGGACGCGCACATCGGTTCCTTCGCTGCGGATTTGCCGTAGGATATCGAGTCCGTTGCGCTGAGGGAGTGTGAGGTCGAGGAGCAGCAGGTCAGGATGGCATTGATGAAGGAGGAAAAATCCTTCTTCCGCGGTGCCTGCAGCGTTGACATCGTAGCCTGCAGCCTCAATCCCGGAGACAAGAGCATCCGACATTCTCCGGTCGTCCTCGATGATCAGGATTTTAGGGCGGGCGGCCATATCCCAGTTTGCTCCATTCTCATCATTCCTTAACGACATCCGATCGACAAGCGGGCGAGGCGAGAATGTCAGAAACTTGTCAGGTTTGTGTAAGCCAAAGAGGTGATTCACTCCGAGTAGATCGGAGGGTTCTTAACCCCATGCCAAATTCAAAACTCTTGGCTGTTTTGATTGTGATGACCTCGGCCGTCTTCGCACAGACCGTCCATCCTAAAACGATTGTCGTGAATGCGCCGACGACCTTCCCGATCGTGTTTACGAAGAGCATCAGCGCTAAAAATGCACACGCTGGCGATTCGGTGACTGCAAGGACCACGCAGATCGTTCGTCTGGGCGATAGCGAGGTCATCCCCAAAGGGACCAGGATCAACGGGCACGTGATCGCGGCGAAGCCTTTCGAATATGACACCACGCCTTACGCGCGGCAACGAGCATCCGTTCTTTCCATTCGGTTCGACTCTATCGAGATTCAGAGTCAAGCGGCGCCTCTCGATGTGACGGTGCGCGCGATGGCCTCTCCAATCGTGAGTGAAGACGCACGGATTCCTATCAATCATGATATCGATCCATCCGGGGCCACGGTGCAGGTTGGGGGGGACCAGAGGTATCCGTGGAATGCGCCGGTGAAAAATGAAGATGGCGACGTCGTTGCCTATAGCCGGCATGGCGGCGTGTATGCGCACTTGATAGCGAACGGCGCTTGCGACGGAAGTTCGGTTGAGGTTTCGGTGGGGATTTATTCCGCCTCCGCCTGCGGGTTGTACGGCTTTGATCAAACGTCCGCTGAGGAGGTCGGTTCTTCGGCGCATCCATCTACGCTGACCCTGGTATCCACGCACCAATCACCCAAGATATGGAAGAATTCAACGGCCTTGCTCGAAGTGCTGCCTCGAGAACAGAACGTTGCATTACGATAGCGTTCGCGGGCCGGTTGTCATGTGGTTCACGAACAGGAGACCTGAAAGATGTTGAAGACCGGGCCGGCGCTCAAGGTGACGATTCATCTGAATCGCGACACCGGGGCGGCCAGCGGCTTTCTTGTGGATGACATTCTAGCTTTTCTCCGGCGGAAGGAGATTGAAGGAGCTACCGCGATTCAGGCATTTGCTGGGTACGGCGCTCACAGGCAACTGCACACGAGCGGCGCCGGGGACGTAGAAGGGCTGCATCTGCCTGTCATCATCTACTTCATCGAGAGTAAATCGAAGGTGGACGCCATTCTGGACGAGCTACTGCCGATGGTGACAGACGGACTGGTCGAAGCGCACCCGACGAATATTCTGAGGAACATCGCGACATCGGAAAAGGTGATTGGGTAGTGACATTTCGACGGTGCATTGCCTGCCTTTTGGTGGGTTCAGGGCTGCCTTTGGTGTGGGCGCAGGGGCAGGACTCCGCTGCGCCAAGTCAGGCGCTGACGCTGGCGCAGGCGGAGGCAACGGCTCTTGCCAACCAACCCCGCATGCTGGCGGCAATGCAGCGTGCGCGCGCTGTAGAAGAACAGATTCACGAAACCCGCTCGGGATATTTCCCGACAATCGGCTTTAATGCGACAGGAGTTCGCGTTGCCGATCCAGGCACAGCTATAGCGGCAGGGAACATTACGACATCGTCCATCTCAGACCGGTTCGCCTATGGTGGAAACCTGACGCAGCTGGTCACTGATTTTGGCCGCGCCAGCGCATTGGTATCACGGGCGCGGGACCAGGCCGCGGCGCAGCAGGATATGGCTACGCTCACTCACGCGCAGGTTCGATTGAACGTTCGTGACGCGTACTACCAAGTGCTGGGGGCGGAGGCCGTGCTGCGCGCGGCCGAGGCTGCTCTGGCCAATCGGCAACTGGTTGCTCGACAACTCACCGAGTTGGCAAAAAGCCAGTTGCGGTCTACGCTGGACGTGCAATTTGCCGAAGTGCTGGTGAACCAGACGGAACTGGCTGTGGTGCAGGCGCAAAGCGCAGTCGGGCAGCAGCGCGCGCGACTGGCCACAGCTATGGGACTCCAGCAGCCTGTCTCGGCGGCGCTTAGCGATGTGGCGCCCTCCAGCGAGCCACTTCCGCCCGCTCTTGATGACCTGTTGCGGCAAGCGCAGGAGCAGCGTGCGGACCTGGGCGCTGCCGAAGAGCAGCAACATGCCGCGGAACGGTTCGCGGCCGCGGAACGGCGATTGTCTTATCCGACTCTGAACGTTCTCGCAGCGGCCGGACAGATTCCCTATCACGATTACACCCTTCACGACAGCTATGCCGCTGCTGGATTCAACCTCAACATTCCTGTCTTTAATGGCGGCCGGTTTGCTGCCGAACGCGCCCAGGCCGCGCACGAGGCAACAGCAACAGCCCAGGACGCGCGACAGTTGAGCCTTGAGGTGAGCGAGCAGGTGCGCGATGCCTGGTACCGTGCCAGCGAAGCTTACCAAAGCATTGCTGTTACAGACCGGATGGTGAGCACCAGCAAAGAGGCGCTGAGGCTGGCGCATGATCGCTATGAGGCTGGATTGGGCAGCATTGTTGAGCTGAACGAGGCCCAACTGAACGAAACGTCTGCGGAAATTGATGCGGCCGATGCAGTTTATAGCTATCTGGCCCGGCGCGCCCAGCTCGATTTCACAACAGGTCAATTGAACTGAGAAGGTTTACCTATGATACCCGCGAGGAAAGTGGCTATTGGCGGAGTTGTCGCGGCGGGAATGGTCCTGCTGAGCTCCTGCGGGCCGAAGCCGGATCCGCCGGCGCCGGCGCCGTATGTTCCGGTTGCCACCGCATACTATGCAAGCCTGGAAAACGATGTTGTGCTCACGGCCGAGTTTCACCCTTACCAGGAAGTGGATGTGATGGCCAAGGTGGCCGGCTACGTGAAGACGATCAATGTGGATATTGGCGATCATGTGCGCCAGAACCAGGTGCTCGCGACGCTCGAGGTTCCAGAGATCGAAGACGACATGGTAAGAGCCAAAGCCGGTGAGTCGGCCGCGGAGGCGGATGTAGTAACCGCGCAGGCTGACGTGCAGCGTGCGAAGGCCGCGGAGGGTATCGCGAAAATTTCTTTCGACCGCATTGAAGATGTGGCCCTGAAGGATCGCGGGCTGGTGCCCAAACAGGACGTCGACGTGGCGCAGTCACGGCAAGCCGAAGCGGAAGCCCAAGAGGCGAGCGCAGTTTCTGCTTTGAAAGCCGCCGAGGACGCGAAGGCTGAGGCCGATTCGGAGTACTCACGGGCGACAGCGATGGTGCAGTACGCGACCATCCGCGCGCCCTTCACAGGAGTGATCACGAAGCGCTACGCAGATACTGGATCCATGATTCAGGCGGGCATCTCCTCGCAGACACAGGCCATGCCGGTGGTCACACTGGCGCAAAACGATCTGCTGCGGCTGATCCTGCCGGTTCCGGTGAGCGATGCAGGCGGGATTCGAAACGGAGAGCCGGTAGACGTGAATGTGGTGAGTCTTGGGCGATGGCTGAAAGGGACGGTGACGCGCTTTGCCGATTCGGTGCAGTTCTCCACTCGCACCATGAATACCGAGGTGGACGTGCCGAACCCTGACGGATCGCTGATTCCAGGGATGTACGCGGAGGTGCACCTGCATCTGGGCGTGCGCCCGCACGCGCTGAGCGTCCCTCTGGACGCCGTGGATGGAATCGGAACCAGTGCGGAGCAGGCGTGGGTTGTGCGCACCGGTGTTGTGCATTTGACTCCGGTGACCACGGGCCTGGAGACGGCCAGCCGCATTGAGATTTTGAGCGGATTGAAAGCCGGCGATGAGGTAATTGTGGGACGGCACAGCGGGCTCGCCGATGGAGAACAGGTACGCGCTGTTCCCGCGGCCTACGAATCGGCCGGCGTTGCCGGCCGGCAGTGAAAACGAGAGGAAGCAGTCGCAGGCATGTCAGGATTCTCCATTCGCAATCCATACCTGATCGTGGTGTTGTGCCTGGTCGTGGCGATTCTGGGCGTGGTGAGCGTCACGCAGATGCCGGTGGACATGTTCCCGCCCATCAAACTGCCAGTGGTGGCAGTGGCGACCTTCTATTCCGGCATGCCGCCGCAGCAGATCGAGACGAACCTTACTTACCATCTGGAGCGGCAGTTCACACTGGCCAGCGGCATCGATCACATGGAATCGCGCTCGCTGCCCGGCGTGAGCCTGATCAAAATCTACTTTCGCGCCGGAACCGATCCGGATACGGCGGCTGCCTCCATTTCCTCGCTCGCGATGAGCGATTTGAAGGATATGCCGCCTGGCACCTATCCGCCGATCATTTTGAAGCAGGATGCTTCGAATGTTCCAGTTGCGCTGGTGACGCTGACCGGATCCGGACTGAGCGAAAGCAAGCTCAAGGACATTGGACAGAACTATGTCCGCAATCAACTGGCCAGCGTGGCAGGCGCTTCAGTGCCTCAGCCGTTCGGCGGCACCTGGCGGCAGATCCAGATTTTTGCCGATCCATACAAGCTGGAAGCAAACCAGCTAAGCGCAATGGATGTGGTGCGCGCCATCAACCAAGCCAACGTAATTCTACCGGCGGGCGATGCGCAGATTGGCCGCTACGATTACGACATTTATACGAATTCGATGCTGAATGGGCCAGCAGACATCGCGCAAGTGCCGATCAAGACCGTCGGCCAGTCGTCCGTCCGCGTGAGCGATGTGGCCACGGCGCAGGACGCATTCGGCCGCCAATACAACATCGTCCGCGTTAATGGGCAGCGCTCCGTCTACATTCCCATCTTCAAAAGTGGAGCAGATGCCAACACCATCTCTATCGTGGACGGGTTGCGCTCCACGCTGAAAAAGCTCTACGATGTGCCATCCTCGCTCAGGACGGCTGTGGTGTTTGACCAGGCGCGGTTCGTTCGGACCGCGATTGAAACGCTGCTTCACGAAGGCGGCATCGGGCTATTCCTTACCTGCCTGATGATTTTGCTGTTCTTGGGCAGCATCCGAGCGACAGTGGCGGTGTTTTTTTCCATCCCGCTGTCGCTGTTGGCGACATTCATTGTTCTGCGGCTCGCTGGCAGCTCAGTAAACAGCATGGTGCTTGGGGGTCTGGCGCTCGCGCTCTCTCGCCTCATCGACAACTCCGTGGTGGTTCTCGAAAACATCTTTCGTCACCTGGAGGGGGGCGAAGCTCCGGCGGTCGCTGCAGAGAAGGGCGGCCGCGAAGTTGCGCTTCCGGTATTGGCCGGAACGCTTACGACGGTGGTCGTCTTTTTCCCCGTCACGATGCTCTACGGCGTGAGCAAGTTTCTCTTTTCGGCTCTCGCAATCGCGGTAGTCATCTCTCTGTTTGCATCGTTCTTCGTCGCCATGACTGTCGTTCCGCTGTTCTGCGCGCGATTCATTCGTGCGCACGAAGCGGCGGAAGAAGAACACGACCGCTCACTGGGGCTGTGGACTCGATTTAACCAGGGCTTCAGCCGCTCGTTTGATGCGATGCTGGCGCAGTATGACGTTGCTGTTGGCAAGGTGCTCGAAGCCCCGAAGAAGACTCTGGCGATCTTTGGAGTGGGTTTTGGGGCTAGCCTGCTACTGTTTCCGTTACTGGGCATGTCATTCTTTCCGCGGACGGATGCGGGCCAGTTCGTCATTAACTTTAAGGCGCCCTCTGGCACGCGGCTCGACGACACCAATGCTGAAGCGGCTCGCGTGGAGCAGATCGTGCGCCAGATCGTGAGCCCGCACGACATGGAAATGACGGTCTCGAATATCGGCGTCAATCCTGGCTTCTCGGCTCTCTATTCGCCGAATTCCGCTACCCACACAGGATTCACCCAGGTAGCTCTCACTCCCGACCACAGGACCAGCAGCTTCACATACATACGCGAAGTCAAGAATGCCCTGGCGCGGCAAATGCCAGAGCTGCAGACCTTCTTCTCGAGCGGCAGCCTGGTGGACGGCGTCCTGAACATGGGCGCGCCGGCGCCTATCGATATCCGCGTAATCGGTAACGATATGGCGGCCGATTACGAGACTGCTACGAAGATCGCAGCCGAAGTGCGCCGGGTGCCGAACGTCGCCGACGTATACATCCCACAGGATCTCGATTACCCGTCGCTGCGCATCTCCATCGACCGCATGCGGGCCAGCGAGTTAGGTTTGAGTGAACAGGAGGTCGTCTCTAACGTCATCACCGCGCTGACTTCGAACCAGATGATCGCGCCGTCGATCTGGATTGATCCGAAAAGCGGCAATAACTATTTTCTGACGGTGATGTACCGGGAAGACCAGGTGAAGTCGATCAATGATCTCAGGGCCATCCCTTTGCACGGAATCGGGATCACACAGCCCACGCGGCTCGATATGGTCGCCAACATTCAGCCATTCGACGCGCCAACGGAGATGGACCACACGCAGATCCGCCGCGTGATGGATATTTATGTCCGTCCGCGAACCGAGGATCTGGGGCGCGTCACGAAGGCCATTCAGGCAATTGTGAACCGAAGCAATCCGCCCGAGGGAGTAGACGTAACGCTGGCGGGAAGCGTGAATTCCATGTATGCGTCGTTCCGGAGCTTTGCTGTCGGCCTCACTTTATCAGTCCTGTTGCTCTATCTCATCCTGGTGGCGCAGTTCCGTTCATGTCTCGATCCCTTCATCATCCTTCTGGCCTTGCCTCCCGGCATCACCGGCGTGCTCATCACGCTTTACTTCTGGAGAACGACTCTCAATGTCATGTCGCTCATGGGAGTTGTGATGCTGGCCGGGATCGTGCTTACCAACAGCATTCTGATCGTTGAGTTTGCTCATCACCTGCTGAAGGAGGGGATGGAAGTGCAGGCAGCGATCGTCACAGCCTGCCGGGTGCGTCTCCGGCCAATTCTCATGACCTCGCTGGCAACGCTCATAGGATTGCTGCCGATGGCTCTCAAGCTGGGGGAAGGCAGTGAAGCCTACGCGCCGCTGGCTCAAGCGCTGATCGGTGGACTGGCATTGTCGGTGGTTCTGACCATCTTCCTCGTTCCGGCCGGATTTTATCTGGCTTATCGGAACCGGCAGGCCTGAGACGCATCCCGGTGCGGGCGGATGCATAGGTCTGGCTCAGCAAATATCTGGTTCAGCAAATATCGGGTGATGCTGGCGATTCGGCTTCTCAGTTTCAGTTAATGGTAAATCGCCAATGCACGCATTGAGAGCCGATCGGCAATGGGAAGTCGGCTTGCCCGCCTTGAAGCAGCTCGGGACAACATGGGCATGCCGGAAGCACCGGAAGCATCACGTTGGACGTCTACTCGAAAACGTGGTGGGACGAACGGGTCGAAGCTGCGAACTGGATCGTGGAAGCGGTGCTCAGTGAACCAGACGAGAAAGACGCTGCCTCAAGTCGTAATTCTGCGCTGGAGAAAGCATCCGAAGGCGAAGAGTGGGAACCCTTTCGGGAACCTAAGGCGTTTTAGCCAAGTCAGATCTCAATGTAAGTGCTTGAATTAAATGGTCGGGGAGAGAGGATTTGAACCTCCGACCCCCTGGTCCCGAACCAGGTGCTCTACCAGGCTGAGCCACTCCCCGACATGCAGTGCGGATGCGCACCCGCGAAGAAATTTACACCTCTGTTGACGCGCGGCCTGGCGCGGTCAGTCCCTCGGATGCGCTTTTTCAAGTGTAGCAGAAAGCAGCGATGTGGCGGAGCACAGCGAAGCGTGCCGCACGGGCAAAGACGCATCTACATCTCGACCAGCGCATCGGCGATGCTCAGATGCTCATCGAGAGCGGCCAGCCCCAGGTCGATTTCTTCCTTCGTCACGATG
>JASIJX010000015.1 GCA_030049955.1 Acidobacteriaceae bacterium | reverse complement strand
CAGATTTTTTATCTGCAAAGAGACCTCGAAGCTCTCGCGCGGAACCTCGCACACCGGAAGGGTGTTGAGCAGAGGTTTGGCAGGCACAGCAGCAATGCTAGGGTAGGGACCAGCGCCCCGAATAGAGGATTTCCATCATTCTCTATTGGAAATTCATGAGTCTGGCCTTCCGGCTCCCGCCCTAGCAAAGCTAGGACTGATGGGATAAGGAAGAAGGCTTCAGCGAAGATCGAGAAGCGAGTGGGTAGAGGACCACGAGCTCGAAGATCAGGAGAAGCCTTCGATGAAGATTGTAGGCTGTGATTTCCATCCTCGGTGGCAGCAAATTGCGGTTTTCGATTCGGAAACCGGCGCGATCAACGAACAGAAGCTGATGAACGGCGACGGGGAAGCCGAGCGGTTCTACCGCGCCCTGGAAGTGGGGGCGCTGGTGGGTATCGAGGCCTGCGGCAACAGCCAGTGGTTTGTGGACCTGTTGGGCAGGCTGGGCCATGAGGTGTGGATTGGCGATGCGGCCCAGATTCGCGCCAGCTATGTGCGCAAGCAAAAGACGGACCGGCGCGATGCAGGCCACATTCTGCGGCTGCTGATCGAGGGGCGTTTTCCACGCTTGTGGATACCCTCGGCCGAGCAGCGCGACCTGCGGCAGTTGCTGATTCACCGCCACAAGCTGGTGGAGATTCGCACTCGGGCCAAGAATGGGTTGCAACACCTGGCGCTGAACCGCGGCTTCCAGAAGCAGGCCCGACTGTGGAGCGTTCGGGGGAGGGCTTTTTTAAAAGAACTGCCGCTGGATGGCTGGAGTGCGCGGCGGCGGACAGACTTGCTGAAGCTGCTCGAGCAACTGGACGAGCAGATCGGCGAACTGGATGAGGCCGTCGGGCAGGCCGCCGTTGCCGATGCGCGGGCACGGCTGCTGATGACCCAACCCGGGGTGGGACCTGTGACGGCGCTGGCCTTTGTATTGACGATCGGCGATGTGAGCCGGTTTGCGCACAGCGGGCAGGTGGCCAGTTATGCTGGCTTGATTCCGCGTGAGCACAGCTCGGGCGGCAAGCAGCGGCTGGGCGCCATCAGCAAGCAGGGCAATCGCTTCCTGCGCCAGTTATTGGTGGAAGCGGCGCAAACCGCCTGCCGTTGCGATGAGGGATTTCGAAAGCAGTATCAGGCCCGATGCCGCCACAAGCCGAAAGGCGTGGCCAAGGTGGCAGCGGCGCGCAAGTTGGCCGTGCGACTCTACTGGATGCTCAAGCAGAACGTGGGCTATCCGGAGATCGCCCGTATCGAGAGCAGCCCGCGGATGCCCCTGGCAGAAACCCAGAAGCCGAAGGACTGATTGGGCGCTCTCGCATCCAGCAATCGGGCTGGATGTCCGTATAGAAGCATCATGGCCTGTAGCCGATGGCCGAATCGATGGTTGGTGAGGCGAAGTAGCCCACCTGGACGTGATGCAGCATGAGCCAAAAGAGCCAAGGTCCTCTACCCCTCTGGCCACTCACGCGGTGCTCACGCACCGCCCAGGTGGGGTCTGCCACGGTTCCTGCTTGACAAAGCCTTCTTCCTTATCGAGGGGCATCCGCAATCGCCGGACGATAGGCTCCAAAAACTGATCGCGATCGGGTTCATTCAGTGATTCAACAGACCTATCGAGTTCATGAGCAGCAAGGCGTTGCTGCTCTGCACGACGCCCTCTTTCAGCTTGAAGTCGAAGAGAAGCTTCCCCTCTTCGAGGCGATCGTCAAAATGATAATTGCGTGCTTGACCATTCATGTTTTCCGGAATCCGGGCAAGGGCCAGATCGTGTGTTGTCACTAATCCCATTGCACCGTGTTGGACGAATGTTCGGACAAGCAGTTCGGATCCTTGAAGCCGATCATGGGAATTCGTTCCTGCGAGAAGCTCATCGAGCAGAAAAAGCACGGGGATCGGGCCTGTGGTCAGATCGGAGATTATCTTGAGCCGCTTGATTTCGGCATAGAAACGGGAAAAACCGCCCTGCAGGGAATCGAGAACGCAGATTGAGGCTCCTACGGCGAGCCTTGACATTTTCAGGCTCCTGGCCCGGACGGGTGCGCCACACTGCGCCATCACCGCATTCATGCCGAGTCCTCGCACGAATGTGCTCTTCCCTGACATGTTTGGCCCGCTTAGGATGATCAATCGCAAGCCGCCGCCAAGTCTCACGTCATTTCTTACTGCCTGCTGTTCAGGGAGCAGGGGATGCGCCAGCATCTCGGCTTCAAAAAGAGGCCCTTCCTCGCAGAATTCCGGCCATGCGTCGCCTGGATGCTCAAACGCATAGCACGAAATTGCCGCAAGCGCTTCCATTTCGCCGACCGCCGCGAGCCATAGATGGATCATTGCGCCAAACTTGTTCCGCCACGATTCGGCCTGCAGAGCGCAAAGCACTGTATAGAACAAAAAGGGATCGACGAATGCCCGGATTATTAGATTCCTTCGATGTTCCAAGGCTCGGGTCACTCGATCGAGCCGCCTGATGGCGGCAGAAGCCGAGATTACACCTGAGGTAAGCGAAATCTGGAGATCGCGCAGCCGATCATTTTCAAAATTCTCCTTCTCGATAATCCGCAGTACCAACGCCAGCAGATCGAGATCGTCCGTCGCTGCTTCGGTACTGGAAATAGAAGTATCCAGCCGCTTTCTCAAGTTACGGTTCACGACAAGATTGATGAATGAAACCAATAGAACCGGATCATAGGATTTGATTGCGAACGCGAAAGCAATGCTCGCAACCCAAAGAACCACCAACGCGATCGCCGAGACTTCTATATTCCGATGATTGGGTAGAGGTTCCTGCTCCGCCCAGGCTGCCAGCAATTCGGGGCGGAGGCCCATGCGAACCCGATTGCCAGCCGTGAAAAGTTCTTCGCGGAACGCGATGCGGTTTTTCAGTTCCTGTGCCGCACACTGGCGGGCTTTGATTTCTTCGAGGGGAGCAGGCTCAAGCAGCCAGTGCGCCAATCTATCCTGTCCCGCACGGGTGCGAAAAGTGCAGAGCAATTCAAACAGGGATCCTCGCCCAAACAGATCGAGGTCTCGCGAATAGGGATGGACCTCCTCGATGTATTGCTCTCCGCCTTCTCCCATCCCGGCCCATCGGTTCTCAAGCCGCGCGAGCCCTCGGTCGTAATAAGCAATCAGAGCGTCGATCTTCAGAATTCTCGAGAGCACCTGCTCATGCATTACCGCAAAAATGGCAAAAACGACAATTGTTGCCAGGATGGGGCTGAACCCGTGAAGTTCATGGAGAAACCGCACAATGGCGAAAATTGCGAAAGCACCGATGGCGAGCTTCGCATATCCGAAAAATCTGTCCCATTTGCGCTGGACCGCAAGATGCTGGCGGTTCTGCCGCAGAAGCTGCGCATAGACGGAGTGTGGGGATTCGATTTCTACTCTCCTCCAGGTTCCAAAACCTGACAGGCATCCCATGATACGCGTCGATGCTCAGCGAGGTGGCATCGCTCATGGGCGAGCCCGGCTCAACGCATACTCAGAATCTGCGGAGGTGCGACCGACGATGGGGTCTTTACGAGAGCCTCCCCAGCCAGTAGTCATTCTCGATTCTTTCCAGGAGATTTTTCTGGGATCTGAAGGTCCCTGCTCTTTCCGGCGGTCGGCATTTAGCTTCAAAAAAAGAGAGCTTGCCGTTGGGCAAGCTCTCTTTTCGCTCCGTACTGCGAACTGCTTCGGTTACGCCATGGCCGTTTCGCGAAGATCCTGATCGAAGATTGGGGTTTCGAGCGGGGCTTCGGGCTCGGCGAGACGGATGAGGCGGTGCAGATAAGCGCGAGAGATGCCGAGGCGGCGGGCGGCGAGTGTCTTGTTGCCCTTGTTATCGCGGACTGCGGCGACGGCGAGGCGGACTTTGTAGTCCTGAAGCTGACGCTCGAAGGTACTGGCCGGCTGGAAATCGCCGATGTTAACAACGTCGTTGAAAACGGCTGATGTCTCCTCTTCGGCGACATTCAGGCTGAGGTCCGCTGCGCGGACCGTGCAGCCGGGCGCGAGGATGATGGCGCGCTGCATCACATTCTCAAGCTCGCGGACGTTGCCCGGCCAAGCGTAGCTTTCGAGCATCGCCATAGCTTCGGGCTCGATCGCTTCCATGGGCTTCTGGAAGGTCTCGGAGTAACGGCGCAGGAAGTGGTTGGCGATAGCCGGGATGTCTTCTGCGCGCTCCTGCAGGGCCGGGGACTCGATGCGCATGACGTTGATGCGGTAGTAGAGGTCCTGGCGGAATTTGCCTTCGGCGACGAGCTTGGTCAGATCCTGGTGCGTGGCGAAGATGAGCCGGGCGCGCAGGGGGATGAGCTTGCTCGAGCCCAGGCGGCTGAACTCCATTTGTTGCAGGACGCGCAGCAGTTTGACCTGGGTAAGCAGGCTGAGGTCGCCAATTTCGTCGAGGAAGAGCGTGCCGTCGGCAGCCTGCTCGAAGTAGCCTTCGCGAGCGCCTACTGTTCCGGTGAAGGCACCTTTCTCGTGACCAAAAAGCTCGGACTCGATGAGGGTTTCGGGGATGGCTCCGCAGGAAACAGCGACGAATGGCTTGCTTGAGCGCGTGCCGAGGTTGTGAATGGCGCGGGCGATGAGTTCCTTGCCGGTGCCGCTTTCGCCGGTGACGAGTATCGCGGCGTTGAGATTGGTAACGCTGCGGACGAGCTGATAGACACGCTGCATCTGCGTGCTGGAGCCGATGAGGGCATCGCAGGAGCCGGGATCTTCGAGGCTGCGCTGGGCGGTGGTGACCTGACGCTTGAGGGTGCTGGTTTCAGCAGCACGGCTGAGCATCGTTTTCAAGTCGCGGATGGAGGGCGGACGCCGGCAATACGCGAAGGCACCGGAGCGAACCAGTTCGAAGGCCGTGGAGCGGAGGCTGTCATCGGCCATGATGATGACCGGAACCTGCGAAGCAATGAGGCGCTGGGCAGAGACGATGCGCTGCTGAAGCGAAGCGCGTTGTGATTGGGGGTCCGAATGCGGGTCGGAACGCAGGCCCGAATGCACGTCGAGGATCATAACCTCGCAACCGCCGGCAAGGATCAGATCGTCCATCCCTTCGCCGTCCGACTCGAGGAGGACTTTGAAATCTTTGCCCAAGGCCGAAGAAAGAAGAGGTTGCAGCGCCCTATCTTCTGAATATAGTCCGATGGTGATCATGGTTGTGCGAGCTTCCCATCTCGCGTTCATCCATACGGCCGCTCCGGGATGAAGATGATTTATCTTCTTCGTCGGAAATCAGCAGCTTCAGTCCAGTTGCTGTTTTGTCCTACCAAGCCAGGGGGTCCTACTACTCCAGGAGATCCTGGCAATCAGCGCGCCTGAAAAGCTGGCCGTTCAAGAAATGCCGACCCGCAGAAGCGGAAAAGCGAGACAGCGATTCCTCAGAATCCGGACAAAATGGGGACCCGAGGTCGGAGAGAGTTCGACACGAACTCTTAGAACTGCATAGCTCGTTACTTATTTGTTTACTGCGACTTACAGACTTGATCCTCAAGGCCGGGAAACTCCGGATTCCTGATAGCGATTCCAGGCAATCACAGGGTTTATCCCAACTTTTAACGTGAGTTCTAAGGTACGGAGCTTCGGTAATTGAGTCCAGATTACGAAAGTATGGACGGTCTCCACCGGGTCAGATCTCCATTTGCCTCTTTCGGCGCGGGAACTGATGGCACGTCGGTCTGGGAGCACGCGCTGGATTACCTTTGAAATCTTGAGATTGCTAATAGGAGCGGTATGGCGGCCGAGGACGGCCTGATAGGGATTTTTGCGGGAGTGCGGAAACGAAGCCGAGATCGCGGAAATGATCCGAACTAATAGCAAAGTGTGTATACGGAGTGCTTCACTGGGGGACACCAAAGAGTAAACAGGCGTGTACAGTCACCTAGGACGTGCCTGTAAGCAACTGGATTCAGGCGGTTTTTCCACGCGTCAATTTGGCCGAACAATTGCCTTCTTTTAAGGTAATCCCGCTTAACCGGGCCGGAAAGGAGCGCCGCAGATGCACGTGGCTATGCAATCGTTCGCATGGTGGCCAACCTTGGCAGCGCTGGTGGTGGCCGTGACCACGGACCTGATGTGGCGGCGCATTCCCAACTGGCTGACCGTGCCGTTTCTCGGGGCGGGTTTGGCGGTTTCAGTGTGGTTGCACGGCTGGCACGGGCTCGCGACAAGCGCGGAAGGGGCGGCGCTGGGGCTTTTGATCTACGGGATTCTTTTCTGGCTGGGCGGCATGGGCGCGGGCGATGTAAAGCTGTGCGCGGCCATCGGCGCCTGGATCGGTCCCGGCCAGTTGGTGATCGCGGTAATTCTTACCGCGCTGGTGGGCGGGCTTATGGCAATGGCCTGGGCTATAACGAGCGGATTTTCGAAGGAGCTGTTCGAGGATACGGGAAACCTGATCGTGACAGGCATTTGGGGACGGTGGAAGCGGACGGATGGCACAGGATCTGTGCCAGCACCCGATCCGGAATCAGAACAGGGATCCGAACTGAAGCCAGAGCGCCGTACTACTCCGCTGCGGCGCAAGATGCCTTACGGACCGGCCATCGCGGTAGGAACACTGCTTTCGTTTTTTGCTCGTTGAAGCGAGGAATGGGAAATGTCGAACGCGCTACCAGGATTTAAATCGCCGCCGCACTCGTTCGACAGCAATGCTGCGCCCCAGAGCAGTGAACAGAGGTTGACAGCAGCGCCCTATCTCGTACCGAATTCCCACGGGTCTGAATCGGGCGATCTGGCGATCGCGGTGATCGGACCGGACCCCGACCGGCGCGCGGCGGCGGTCAGAGCGTTCTCCGAACAGCCCGGCAACCTGGTGCGCCAGTTCTCCACGTTTTCATCGGGGTCGAACGACCTGGCCCAGATGGTCAATGAGCAGTACCACGTTGCGTTGATCGATCTGGACGGCGATTCCAATTACGCACTGGAGCTGGTCAAGCGCATCGGCGCGCCAGGCCGAGCGACGGTGATGGCGTACTCGGCGAACGCCAGCCCGGACCTGCTGGTGCGTTGCATGCGGGCCGGGGCGCGGGAGTTTCTGGAGGCGCCGTTTTCGCGCGGGGAAATCTTCGAAGCGCTGGCGCGCGTTGCCAATCGGCAGCCGGGGGCGGTGACCAGGAAAGACGGTAAGCTGCTGGTCTTCCTGGGAACCAAGGGCGGGGTGGGAGTGACGTCAGTGGCCTGCAATTTTGCAGTGGCGCTGGCACAGCAGCCGGAACGGAAGACGTTGCTGATCGACCTGGACCTGCCGCTGGGCGATGCAGCGCTGAACCTCGGCATCATCTCTGAGTATTCGACGGTGAACGCACTGGAAGCGGCCGAGCGGCTGGACGGAGCTTTTTTGTCGAGGCTGGTAGTGGAGCACAGCTCCGGCCTTTGTGTGCTGCAGGCACCGGGCAAGTTTCCGTATTCCGAGCCGAGTGGCGAGGCGGTCGAAAAGCTGCTCATGGTGGCACGCCAGCAGTTCGATAACGTGGTTGTCGACCTGGGCTCGCGGATTAACTCAGGTGGAACGGCGCCCTACGAACAGGCCTCTGCAATTTACCTGGTGACGCAGGCAGGGGTTCCGGAGCTGCGCAACGCGAACCGTCTGATCAGCCAGGTCTTCTCGCAGATGCCGTCACAGGGATCTGGGCGGGCGGGACCAAAGCTGGAGATCGTGCTGAACCGATGCGAGAAGTCGCTGAACATCCGCGAGGAGCACGTTACGCAGGCGCTGACGCGGCCTGCGCAGTGGAAGATTCCCAACGATCATGCGCTACTGCGCAAGATGCAGCTCAATGCGACCCCCGTGGTGCTGGGCGATTCGGCGGTGGCGCGGATGATCAGGGAGATGGCGAATGCGGTGAACCCGCAACCGGAAGGTGAGCCGAAGGCAAAAGGGAAAAAGAAGGGCTTCAGCCTATTCGGCTGAGGACGATGAGCGTTTCACTATTGTGGAGTTTTCGCCACATGGAGTCAGGATTGATTTTTTGAATCACGTTTTTCCGAAAGGTTCTTTGTGGAACTACTGAGTCTGGACAAGTATAAAGCGGAAATTCACAAGACGCTGATCGCAAAGCTGGATCTCGAGAAACTGTCGCGCGTCAATTCGGCACAGGCGCGCCAGGCGGTCTCAGGCATCGTGAAAGAGATCATGGCCGATCAGCGCGTGCCGCTGAACTTCGACGAGCAGGAGCGGATCCAGTCCGACCTGCTGGATGAAGTGTTTGGGCTGGGGCCGCTGGAGCCGCTGCTGCGTGACGCCAAAATCTCCGACATCCTGGTCAACGGCAAGGACCACGTGTTCGTGGAAAAGGGCGGACTGTTGCAGCGGGTGAACACGAGCTTCCGCGACGACCGGCACCTTCTGCAGATCATCGACCGCATTGTTTCGCGCGTAGGCCGACGCGTTGATGAGTCGTCGCCGATGGTCGACGCGCGCCTGCCCGACGGTTCGCGCGTGAACGCGATCATTCCGCCGCTGGCGCTCGATGGGCCATCGGTATCAATCCGCCGCTTCGGCACGGGCCCGATCGCCGGCTCCCAGCTGGTGCAGAACAACAGCATCTCTGCGGAGATGATGGAGGTGCTACAGTCGGCGGTGCGAGCGCGGATCAGCATTGTTATCTCGGGCGGCACCGGCTCCGGTAAAACCACGCTTCTGAACATCCTGTCGCAGTCGATTCCCAACAACGAGCGGATAGTTACCATCGAAGACGCGGCCGAACTGAGGCTGGCGCAGGAGAATATTGTGCGCCTGGAGACGCGGCCGCCGAACATCGAAGGGCAGGGCGCGATCCGCCAGCGGCAACTGTTGATCAACAGCCTTCGTATGCGGCCCGACCGCGTCATCCTGGGCGAGGTTCGCGGCGAAGAGGCCTTCGACATGCTGCAGGCCATGAACACCGGTCACGAGGGCTCGATGGCCACCGTCCACGCCAACACGCCGCGCGACGCCATTTCCCGTCTGGAATCGATGGTGGCGATGAGCAACATGAACCTGCCGGAGAAATCGGTGCGGCAGCAGATCGCCGCGGCCGTCACTATCATCGTGCAGGCACACCGCATGAGCGACGGGTCGCGCAAGATCACCTCCATTGCCGAGATCACCGGCATGGAAGAGAACATGATCAGCATGCAGGAGATCTTCAAGTTCGAAAAGAAGGGCATCAGTCCGGAAGGGCGCGTGATTGGGGCATTCGTGCCGACGCGCATCCGGCCGCGGTTTGTCGAGCGGCTGAAGGTAGCTGGCTTGATAGTGCCGCCCACGTTGTTTGAGAAGGAAACGCTGGTCAACTAAACAGGTGACGGCAAGAAAGAAGAGAGAAAGGAGGGCTGGAGCATGCTGCTGATTTTTGGATTGACGTTTCTGGGCGTGTTTGTTGTAGTGGCGCTCCCGCTGATCGCCAAGTCGCTCATGCCCTCGAAGGACTCGCAGGAGGCGCTCGAGACGCTGGAGTCTGCGATCCGGACAGAGGTGCGCGAGTCGCTTGAGCCGGTCGTGGACCTGCGCAAGAAAGAGACGGTGAGCAGCATCCCCTGGCTGAACAGCAGGCTGCACCAATTGGAGCTGGTGCCTTACGTGCGCCGCACGCTGAGCCAGGCGCAGCTGGACTGGAGCCCGGGACGGTTGCTGGCGATGACGGCCGCCTGCTTTGTGCTTACTGCCTATGCGGTTGAATCTGTGACGGGCTTGCTGCTGCCGGCGCTCGTGGCCGGCGCGCTGATTGGAGCGGCGCCCTTGGGCTTTGTGATGTTTAAGCGCGGCAGGCGGTTCAATAAGTTCGAGGAGGGCCTGCCCGAGGCGCTGGATTTGATGGTGAGCGCGCTGCGCGCCGGCCACAGCCTGGTGGCGGCGATGGGGCTGGTGGCGCGCGAATGCGCAGAACCGGTAGGCCCCGAGTTCAGGATCTGCTTTGAAGAGCAGAACTACGGGCTGGAGATGAAATCGGCGCTCGATAACCTGGCCACGCGCGTGCCGCTGCAGGACGTGCTCATGGTATCGACGGCGATCATGATCCAGAAAGAAAGCGGCGGCAACCTGGCTGAAGTGCTGGATAAGACATCGAACCTGATCCGTGAGCGCTACCGGCTGAAACGGCAGATTAAGACGCACACGGCGCAGGGACGAATGACCGGCTGGGTGCTGACCCTGGTGCCGGTGGTGCTGGGCATAGCCATGTATTTCGTGAACCCGAAGATGATGAGCATCCTGTGGCATCGCAAGATCGGCATCGAGCTGCTGTGGACCGCAGCGGGGATGATTGCGCTGGGCGGCTTTGTGATTAACCGGATCGTAGACATTGATGTGTAGGCAGGCATAGGCAGACCAATATGTTGATCGTGATTGTGAGTTTCTGCGCGGTGTTTCTGCTGGCGGCCAGCGCCGGAATGCTGGTGTTCAACCGCAGCACCATGCTCTCGCGCATTCAGAAGTTCGTGCTTCCCCAGCAGAAGAAGGAAAAGAAGAACCTGGTTGCGCAAACCAAGTCTTCGCTGGGTACGGTGATGGGGCAGCTCGAAAAGGTTCTGCCCAAGAGCAAGGAAGAAGTATCGGTGCAACAGCTTCGGCTGATCCGCGCCGGCCATCGCTCGGACCAGGCGGTGAAGATTTTTTACGGATCCAAGGTGCTGGCGCCGGTGGCGCTGTGTGCGATTGCGCTCGCAAGCGGCCTGGTACACAAGAACGCGTTCTTCGTCTACGCCGCCTGCCTGGGTATAGGGTTCATTGGACCGGACTTTGTGCTGGGCAAGATGATCACGAAGCGGCAGCAGCGAATTCGCAAGGGACTGCCCGATGTGCTGGATCTGATGGTGGTCTGCGTGGAAGCAGGATTGAGCCTGGATCAGGCGACGATACGCACCTCCGAGGAGCTGAAGCGGGCGCAGCCGGACCTGTGCGACGAGCTGAGTCTTGTGGTGCTCGAACAACGCGCCGGCCGGCCGCGGTCCGATGCATGGAGAAACCTGGCCGATCGCACCGACGAAAAGGGATTGCGCAACATGGTGTCGATGCTGGTGCAGGCTGAGCAGCTGGGCACAAGCGTTTCCAAGACTCTGCGGGTGCATGCTGAGACTCTGCGGACGCAGCGCGTGCAACATGTGGAGGAGCAGGCAGCGAAGACCTCCGTCAAGTTGATATTTCCTCTGGTTTTTTTCATTTTTCCGGCCTTGTTCGTGGTAACGCTGGGGCCGGCCGCCATCCAGATGTCGGAAGCATTTAAACAATTGCTCGGGCATTAGGGCGAGCGATTGGAGGGGAGGGTAAAGATGGAACCTACGATGATGATCCGGATAGCTGCCGGTGTTCTATTCGTCATTGTGCTGGGCCTTCTGGTGCAGCGGCGCCGCACACGCGTGAAGTAAGCACACGGCAACAGGAGCGCGGCACATAGCAAAGCTCAAGCCACATCCGAGCGCTACAGCGCTTAAAGCGCCGCGAAGGGATTCGGCCGGCAGCCGGCTTTGAGAACCGGCGCCGGCGCGGATTAACAAACGAAAGTTTAAACGGGGAAGGGAAAACATTCGATGGATACCACAATTGTTCGGGTCGTCGCCGCTGTTCTGTTCGTGGTGGTTCTGGGTCTGCTGATTCAGCGCCGCCGCACGCGGGTGAAGTAGGGGAGCTAAAAAACTGAGGCTGCGCGGCCGGTAACGGCCGCGGGGCGGATTGCATTTCGAATTTCCGGCCATTGGCGTTCTCCGGAATTGGCGGGCGAGTTGGCCGGAAAACGGAAACGGGAAGTTGTGTCCTTTGGGGGCACTCATCGTACGGAAACGAAGCTGAAGGAGTTCCCAGATGCACGTGATGGAACCGGTACTAGCGCCAGCGTACAGTGACGAAGACCTCCGGACGATGGGGTCTGCGGGGACTTTTTCGGCAGCCGTTGCGATAGAGAAGAGAGGAAGCATGGAAGCGCGCAAGCTGTGCGCGTACAACCAAACCCGGGAGTGTTTTCTCGGCCTTGAGGTGGCAGGCGCCGACCTGTCCCACGTGGCGGTGGCCGAGCGGATAAAGGCGCTGGGGCTCAGGTCGGGCGAGGGGTTGTGGATCGCGCCGTTCCGGGGTCTTCCCACGCAGGAGCTGCCGGCACCGCTCGATGTGCTGTATCTGGACGAAGAGGGCCGGGTGCTGGACGCGGTCGAATCGTATCCGAGGTTCGGTCTGAAGTCATCGAGCCCGAAGCCTGCCAGTGTGCTGGTGCTTCCAGCGCACTCGATTTATTCATCGCAGACGCAGGTGGGCGACCAGTTGGTGGTGTGCGCGGCCGAGGAGATGGAGAGCCGCCTGGAGCGGCTGGCGAGCGGGCGCAGCGCGGGGCAAGTGGAGAGCGCAGCACTGTTGCGCGAGCAGCCATTGTGGAGCGACGGCCCGGGGATGCTGGAACTCGAGCTGCGGCAAGGAGCCGCGCAGCGCCACGTAATGGGTTTGGCCAAGCCGGAAGCGAGGGCGCCGAGGGCGCCGCGCAGGTGGCTGGAGCGGTGGTGGTCGCCTGACCCGCGTAAGGCCCCGCGGGAAGCTGCACCGGGGGTGGCCGCCTACTACTGGAACGGGGCTGCGCCGGAGGCGCACGGGATTCGCGACATCAGTTCCTCGGGGCTGTATGTGGTCACTGAGGAGCGGTGGTATCCAGGAACGCTGGTGCTCATGATCCTGCAACGGACCGATAAGGGCGAGGAAATGGCGGAGCGGTCGATTGCGGTTTTGTCGCGCGCAGTGCGCTGGGGCCACGACGGCGTGGGATTGCAATTTGTGCTGGCCGAGGACAAGAACGGTAAGCAGACCGGTGCAGCACCAGCGGTGGGAGCCGACCGAAAGGAGTTCGAGCGGTTCCTGCAGCAGTTGAAGAAGGGCAGCTAGAACCGGCGCTGTTCGCGCTGGAAGCACGACGGTTGAACGGCTTAATGCGGCCGGGAGGTGGACGGAATGAGCACGATGGGAAGCGGAATGCGGCGGCTGTTGCGGCTTCGGACTTCCGCGTCCGGAGAATGGAGCAAGCTGCGTGAAGAACCAGGCAACCAGCGCGGGCGCATCCTGCGGCGACTGCACCTGGTCGGTGACGATGGGTCGGCGCTGGTGGAGTTTGCGATGGTGCTACCCCTGATGTTGATTGTACTGACCGGCGCAGCCTCGTGCTGCCTGGCGCTTTACAACTCTCAGGAGCTGGGCTATGCGACGGCAAACACCTCGGTACTGCTCGCAGAGGAGGCAGGATTGATCAGCGATCCGTGCGCTTCAGCGGTGACCTCAATGACCGGGGCGCTGCCGAACTGGACGGCATCAAAGCTGACTTACACGCTGTCAATTACGGACTCCACCGGCACGGCCCACTCCTACGGGCCGACGCAGGGGAGCAGTTTTAGCTGTACTGCAGGGTCGGCAGAAATGGACACCAATGAACCGGTCGAACTGACAGTGACTTATTCCTACACCTGGTTGCCAATTCTGGATGTCAGTCCGGCGAGCAATATAACTTCGACGGGATCTGCGTTGATGTATTGAAAGGAGCGAATCTATGAAACGGACACGCGATTTTCTGGGCCATTTGTGGAAGTATGAGCGGGGCCAGGCGCTCGTGATCCTGGTGATGGGATTGACTGCTTTTATCGGCCTTGGTGGAGTCTCGGTGGAAACGGGACACGCATATTATGCGTACCAGAAACTGGAGGCGTCGACCAATGCGGCTGCGCTCGCCGGAGCCGCTGCCATGCCGAACACAACACTGGCTACGGACAATGTAAATACGTACAGTTCGGCTACGGTGAACGGCGTGGCGGGACTGAACACAACATCGCTGCTGACGAATGTCACGGTCACACCCACATTCGTATGTTCGAGCACGGTGACAGCCATGAACATAGCCTGTGAGACCTCGAGCGGGGGCACCGGAGGCTCCAATGCCATCAAAGTGACGCAGACGGCAAAGGTGCCTTCGTGGTTCGCCGGCCTGTTCGGGTTCAAGACCTTCAATCTTTCCTACACAGCGATGGCGGCGATGCGCGGCGGAATGGACTCGCCGTGGAACATCGCAATCATCCTGGATACGACCAAATCGATGAGCGACCAGGACAGCGGCGCCCAGTGCAGTGGAACGCAGATTTCCTGCGCAATCAAGGGCGTCCAATCACTGCTTGATGATTTGCAGCCCTGCCAACTGGGCGAGAGCTGCACCACAAACGGCGTAGCCGCTGTAGATAACGTGTCGCTGTATGTATTTCCTCCGGTAACGAGCACTACGGCTCCCTACGATTACTGCGACGGCGGCAGCGGCAATCCCACTCACGGCTACTATTGGGTTCCTACTCTCGATTCCGGTTCCCCTTCCGGCAACACCGGTTACACGTATCAGATCATTCCTTACTCGAATAATTACCGGACGAGCGACGCGGTCACGACGCTGAACACAAGCGCCAACATTGTTAAGGCGACGGGGTACACGGGAACGAGTTGCAGCGGCATCCAGGCGCCGGGCGGCGCGGGCACGTATTACGCGCAGGTGGTCTACCAGGCGCAGTCGGACCTGGTGACGCAACAAACGGCGAATAAGGGATCGCAGAACGCGATGATCATTCTCTCGGACGGTGACGCTTCGGCCACCGTCAGCTGCACCGGCAGTGGCGGCTGCAGCACCAGCAATAAGACGATCTCTACTTCGAGCGATTTGCAGCCTTCTTCCACGAACAGCCTGAACGGGGTTCCCTGGAACAATTCGACCAGCACCACCTATCCATCCGCTAATGGCGAATGCGGCCAGGCGGTGCAGGCGGCGATAGCAGCGGCGGGCGCCGGGACCAAGGTGATCACGATCGGGTATGGTTCGGAGAACAAGTCCGGCTACTGCACTTCGGATGCGACGTACAGCTACTCGACGCCGTCGACGTGGTGGGCAACCTGGGGAGCCGGCGACAACCCATGCCAGGCACTAGCGGCGATGGCCTCGTCATCGGCAAACTTCTATTCCGATGATGGCGACGGCTGCAAGGCGACTTCGACGACTAACGCGCAATTCACGAAGTTGACACAGATCTTTCAAGAGATCGTTAACAACATGACCACGCCGCGACTTATACCCAGTAGCTCACTTTGACCATGGCGGAGGGCGGCTTCAATGCGGCCCTCCGTCCGTTGTCAATCCAGTTCTTCGGGAATGATAAGGAGCACTTCAACCCTGGCGTTGCGGCCGTTTTCAGTGGCCGGACGGAACTGCCAGCGGGCAAGAGATTGAAGCACGAACTGGGCCTGGGGAAAGGCCTGGGGAAAAACGATAGAAAGGGCTTCGAATTGGCCGGCTTGATTCACAAATCCGTGCACCAGCAGGGCGT
>JASIJX010000119.1 GCA_030049955.1 Acidobacteriaceae bacterium | reverse complement strand
CCATAGGCATAGATATCAGTGGCCGCGGAGACCTGCGCTCCCTGCAACTGCTCTGGCGCCATGTAGGCCAGCGTGCCGATGGGCCGGGCCGAGTGGGTCATCGCCGAGCGGGTTAGGGCCGATGCACTGCCGGAGGCAAGCAACGGGTCGATGAGCGGATTGAGGAGCGGATCGAGGCGCGCAAGACCAAAGTCGGTGATTACAGCGCGACCCCCGTTGTCTTCGCGGGCGGGGTCCGGAACCAGCATCACATTGGCCGGCTTCATGTCGCGGTGCACAATGCCGAGAGTGCGCGCTGTCTCGAGCGCGTCGGCGATCTGGCGGGCAATCTTTAGCGCCTCGTCGAGCGGCAGTGAACGGTCAGCGCGGGCGCTCGAACAATTCTGAGATCGACGGCCAGTCGAACAACGACAACTCCATCGGCGGCCCGAGCTTTTTCTTTTCCAACCAGGATGCCATCCAGGAGATCCAGGTGATCACCGACAACTGGAGCGCGCAGTACGGCCGCAACATGGGCGCGGTGGTCAACTACATCACCAAGAGTGGAACGAATAAGTTCCATGGCTCCGGATTTGAGATGTACACCGGCTCATGGCTGTCGTCCCTGCTGCAGACCCAGAAGGACCCGCAATTCGGCTTCTGCCCGCAAGGCCAGAATGCAAACTGTCTCAACAACCCGAGCTCGCCGTTCTTCGGCCTCACCATCCCGTTCGTGCCGCGATTCGTGCAGAACAACTGGGGCGGCACGCTGGGCGGGCCAATTCTCCACGACCGGCTCTTCTTCTTTGGCAGCACCTTCTGGGTGCATCAGTACCAGTCAGGTACGACGACCACCTCCAGCGGCACGTTCTTTCCCGATCCAACCGGACTGTCCCAGTTGCAGGCGGCCTTCCCCGGCAACACGGGCGTAGCCTCGCTGGTGCTGAACGGACCGTACTCAGTGCGGACCGGCAACCCGCAGCCGATTCCTAATACGGTTCCCGGCACTTGCGCCTCGAACGGCTGGACCGACGGGCCCAACGGCACCTGTATCATGCCCGTGACCAACGGCACTGGCATCGCGAATATCGAGATCGCACAGTACAAGCGCGTACTGCAGCAGTACACGCTCGACCAGGAGCAGCTCGGCCGTCTCGACTACCGGCTTGGCGAGCGCGACCAGTTTTATCTTCGCTACAACTACCAGAACAATCCGACCGTTCCTGGACTATACCTGCAGTCGAACGCAGCTGCTGCGGCCGGCAATTTTGTGAACGTCACCGGCATCACGCACCAGACGGGAGGCGACTGGACGCACACCTTCACGCCCCGCATTACAAACCAGCTACGCTACTCGTTCCAGCAGTCGAATATCGCCTTCGAGGCTGGCGCCGTGCCCACATGCCTGGCAACCAATTTCACCACCTGCCCTTCGCAGGTCACACTGGGAGGAACGCTGGCCGTCTACGGTTACCTGCCTTCGCTGCCGCAGGGCCGCTTCGTGAAGGTCAACCAGGTGCAGGACAACGCCAGCTGGACCAAAGGCCGGCATACCATCCTCTTCGGCGGCGAATACGTCTTCCAAAACTCGCCCAACCTTTATCTGCCCAACGCATCGGGCGCCTTCGACTTTGGAGCCGGAGCAGCCATCAACGCAGCCAATCCCACAGGCATTCCCTTCCGCAACACCAGTTCCAACGCCGCGCTCAACAACGGCGTCACCGGCATTCTCGAGGGCATCGGCCAAAATCTGCTGGCCTCCGGCAATCCAACCATTCCCTTCCGCGAGTCGGACTTGGCGTTCTACTTCCAGGACGACTGGAAAGTTCAGCCGAACGTTACTGTGAACCTGGGCCTGCGCTACGAGTACTTCGGGCAGGCCGTGAACTTGCTCCACGACCGCAGCGTGGCCCAGCAGACCGGCCCCAATCCCTTCTGGAGCACGGCGCTGCCGCTCTCCGTCACCACGTTCCCTTTCATCAATCCCTACTATAAGAACATCGAGCCGCGCATCGGCTTCGCCGTTATGCCCGGCGGCAGCACCAAGACCGTCCTCCATGCCGGCTTTGCAATCAACGCCGATCCCGCCTTCTACAACATCTTCATCAACGCTGCTACCAATCCTCCCGTCACTGTCGCCGGCAACTTTGCCTGCGACGGCATTTCGGTGGTCTGCGTGCCGCCCGGCGGCCTCACATTCGCCACCGTGCAGGCAACCAACACCAGGTTCATCCCCAAAGGCGTCGACCCGCGCGCCAACCTCGAATTCACCTTGCCGACGAACTTCCGCAATCCCAATTCCGAGAGCTGGTTGTTAGGCGTGCAATACCAGCTCGTTCCTCAGGCCGTGGCCGAGGTGCGCTACATAGGCAACCACACCTACGGTAACTTCCAGTCGTTGAACTCCAACCCAGACGTCGGCGATGTGCGGACATACTTCCCCACTTATGGCGCCGGAGTGCCGGCGTGCACCATCACTACTGCGCCGGGGTTTAATCGGCCCAGCTGCCCCAATGGCCTGCTGCAATCAACCGGCAACACGGCTTTCTCCCTCTACAACGGCCTGCAGGCCTCGCTCACCTTCCGCAACTTCCACAACTGGACCGGTACCGCCTCCTACACCTATAGCCGCACCATCGACAACGTGAGCGAGATCCTCAGCACCACTCTCGGCGGCACCACCAATGCCTACGCGCAGGATCCGCTGAACACCAACCTCGGCGAACGCAGCGTCAGCGGCAACTCCTACCCCAACGTTTGGGGAGTCCAGATGCAGTACAACGTGCCATGGTTCGGCAATCGGGCCAAGGCCTTACGCCGTGTGATCGGCGGCTTCTTCTTTAACGCCTTCTATCAGTTCAATGGCGGCCAGCCATTCAACCCCATCCAGAATTTCTCGACCGTGCAGTCGGGCAACGTGCTCACCGCTATCGGTGCCAACCCAGCCATCAACATGACGCTGGCTACAACCAGTTTTTGCGACCAGGCCTTTGCCGCGCAGTTCGGCAATCCCTGCCGGCCCATCCTCGATAATCCCAGTGCACCGCTCGGATCAATCGGCATCAACCTTGGTCCCGGCGGCTATGTGGACTATGTGACCGGCCTGCCCGTCACGCGCTCCTCCGAGCACTGGCTCTGGAACAACAAGTACGAGTCGATCGCACTCGGCAACCCATTCCCCGGCATCAATCGCAATACCCTGCGCGGCGACAGCTTCAACAATGTCGACGTGACGGCGGGCAAGAACATCAAGCTTACCGAACGGTTCACCGTCATCCTCCAGGCCAGCGCCTTCAACATCATGAACCGGGCCTACTATGGCACCCCGGACCCGAACGTTGAGGACGCTCCTGCCGGCGGATTCCTGAACAACTTCTTTGGTCTCGGCACCTCGCCGGGCAGTTCGGCCGCCGGCGGCGCCTTCGAGCAGGGCCTTGGCAACCGCAACGTCCAGCTGGCCGGCAAAATCACTTTCTGAAGCGCAAGCTGTTCCTGGTGCTTCACTTGGGGCGCCCTCGCGGGCGCCCATTTTTTTGGGGGAATCAATTTCGGGTAACTGAAAAGACTGATCGCGCCCCAAAGTTATGGCTGCCGACAAGACTTCGGGCGGACAACGGAACGAACTTAACCCCAGGATCGCGATTTTTCCACAACCCTCCGGCTGCAGTTACAGATTTCTATACACAGGCCCCTTTTTATCCAAATTTTCATAAATTGAGCCGAAGCCCGCCCGATTTCGGCGATATATCGCATTTCTTATACGGACCTGATTCTTCAGTAACTTAATTTCTTGGTACTACGCGTATCGCAAAATGGCACACCGGATGCATAATGACGGGCGGAGAATTCTCACTTTTCTTTTTCGAACGACTGTCCACGTCAGCGGGACCTCACTGAAGGCCCTGCGGCACGATTCACGTTTATTGGCATTTTGCGTTCTTGAAAGTCAAGTGCGGGCGGGGCTGCCTCAGGCAAACCCGCCGCGAAAGTCCAGATCAATCGAACTGCGAGGCCACGCCTAAGAGGGCTTTCAGTTCAAGCCGTATTCCTGGAGGAATTCCCATGCGAGCTTTCCGGTTGCAAACTGCATTTTGGGCGCTCAGTGTGCTGACGCTCATCGCGTTCTGTTTTTCC
>JASIJX010000649.1 GCA_030049955.1 Acidobacteriaceae bacterium | reverse complement strand
GAGCTGGCCGGCATCGCTTACGTGGGCTCGGGCGTGCTCGGCTCGGCGGCCGGCATGGATAAGGACGCGATGAAGCGGCTGTTCGCGCAGGCCGGGCTGCCGATTGTGAAGCACGTTACGCTGCTGCGCCCGGAGTGGGAAAAGTCGCCGCGCAAGGCGATTGCGCGCGTTGAAGCCAAGCTCAAGTATCCGCTGTTCGTAAAGCCGGCGAACCTGGGCTCGTCGGTGGGCATCAGCAAGGCGCACGATCGCAAGGAGCTGGGACCGGCGCTGGAGCTGGCGGCTAAGTACGACCGCAAGCTGATCGTCGAAGAAGGCGTAGGCGGAAAATCGGGGCGCGCGCGCGAGCTGGAAGTTGCCGTGCTAGGCAACGATGATCCGAAGGCCAGCGTGGTGGGCGAGATCATTCCCGGCAAGGAGTTTTACGACTACGAGGCGAAGTACCTGTCGGAGGGGTCCGTGCCGGTCATCCCGGCAAAGCTGACGAAGGCCGAGGCCAAGAAAATTCGCGAGATGGCGGTGGAGGCCTTCAAGGCGTGCGATCTTGCGGGGCTTGCGCGCGTGGACTTCCTGATGGAGCCGGGCGGCAGGCGCCGCATTTACCTGAACGAAGTAAACACGCTGCCCGGCTTTACCCAGATCAGCATGTACCCCAAGCTGTGGGAGGCAACAGGCATCAGCTATCGCGACCTGATCACGCGGCTGATTGAGCTGGCGATCGAGCGGCATGCGGAGAAGACGCGCACGGTATATAGCCGCGAGGAGTAGGTTTCCTTGATCTCCCCCTGGCGGCACGAACAAACGCATCACGGCGACATCGGGCGCGGCCTCCGTCGATTTTCCGGTCTGATTATTGCCCCTCCAGCTGGCAAATCGGATCTCAATGCTTCGCCAGCGGGTCCTCAGGCGGAAAGAACACATATTTCTTTTGATCCGCGGTGAGCGACTGAAACTCTTCGAGCGCTGCCTGATATTCGCGCTCGGCGGCGTCGTTCTGGTGTTTTGCCGCGTATGCGCTCGAGAGCATTTCGTGCGCGTAGATCGAGGATGGATCGCGCTCTATCGCCGCTTGTGCGTGGACGATTGCATCATCGAATTTGCCTTGGCGCATCAGCCCCTGAGCGACCACCCAGTCGCTAATGGCGGAGACCTTTGGAATATCAAAGCTGCCATCGAACTCGAGGATCTCGCCGGCGATCACGCGCGAAGGCTTGACGCTCGGGAAAGCTTGATATGGATTCATATCATCAGGTCCCCAGTAAAAACCCGACAACTCTTCTGAACTCATAAACACAGGGCCGCTGATGTGCACAGGAACCGGCTGTTGCTGCCCCTGGTCGGTAAGCATGGAAAAGAAGGTCGGAAGGCGTTTGCAGGGAATCTGAAAATCAGCCGGGTTGGGCGGCGCGGAGTAGGCAAACCAGCATTGAGTGATGCCTCGCGAGGCCAAGCTGGAGTGCAACGCTTTCAGGCCCCCGCCCCAGCCGACATTCGAATCTTCGAGCACGCGATACGTGCGACTGGGTCCGCCAAAGATCTCGTTCGAGTACGGCAGGTAGTTTGGATATGCATGGAGTGACGACACCACATGCAGGGCCACGAGGATGCCCGCTGCCCAGGCCCACGCGCGAGACCGGCGCGCCAGCGCGACTGCTCCGCCCGCTGCAAGCACGATCAGGAAAGGCATGATGGGGAGAATATGACGGATGCCGATATTGAGCTTCGACGTTATTGCCGCGCCCAAGAAGATCGCCGGCGGCAGAACCAGGAAGACTACTTCGCGACGGAATTGAATTTGCCGTAAAGCGCGGGCAAAGGGAAGAAGCGCGAGCAGCAGCAGAAATCCTATGGTCGATTTGATGAGAAATGCCATTGGAAAGTAGAACCACTTGCCCTCTGAATAGCGCTTCCCGAGAAGAAACATCGGGCGCCCCTCGTGGCTCAACATGGTTACGTCAGTGAAACCGAACAGGTAAGACTCCGGCAGCAGATGATGCCGCGCCGCGAATCCGATGACGGCTCGTTCCACCGGATAGTGGAGATCATGAATATACGCATCGGTGGGTGGGTTGATCTGCTGGCCGCCCGGCCGCGCGGCGTAGCGGAATCCATAGAAGGCCCACAGAATCGCAACGGCAACGACAAGTATGGTTGCAAAAACTCCGGCACTCTTGAGCCACTGGCGCAACGGAGGGACTGCAGGCTTCGATGTGGATTGATCGCCGCGGATGAAGAGCAACTCCGCCACGATCAACATCGCCAGTATGGGGAAGAGCAAAATGGCTGAGTGCTTCGCAGCCAGGGCCAGGCCGGCGGCGAGGCAGCAGATGCCAAGACGCACGTAGGACGGCTGCTTGCAAAAGCGATAAAAGGCGTAGACCGCGGCGAAAATGCAGCATGTAGCGCCCATATCCGTTCCGATCAGCGGACCGTGGGCAAGAATCAAGGGATCGAAGACGAAGAGCACAAGCGCGATGAGTGCGGCCTCGTCACCGAACATCTCTCGTGCGGCGAAGACGATCAGAAGCCCAAGAGCGAAGGCAAAGATGCTGACTGCGGATCTGGCGTGGGCCAGAAGCGTCTGTGCGCCAGGCCCGCTCATCAATGCCATGCCGCCAATGGCGGACTGGGCCCGGAAATGGATGTTGGGCGGAGCGGGGTATGGGGGCTTGTTGGACAGCAGCGGAAGAGAAGCGATCAGCTTTACCAGCGGCGGATGTTCGGGATTGATGCCGAAATCGGAGTGCAACCAGTAGGAATAGCCCGCATACAGATGCGCGGGCTCATCGAAGGTTTGCGACTCCAGCCGTGCGGAGAGATATAGCTCGATCGCGAAGATGACGAACAGGCCCGCCAGGACTGGCACGAACCACTTGCGCAAGTGGCCGCGAAGAACCGATTTCGATTCGGCGCTGAGGAGTGATGTAGACATACAGCAATCTCGCTGGACGAAGGATTTGGCCCGGGCTGCAATGGAAATCAGACGAAGCAGGACCGCACAGAGCGCCAGGAGACGGGACCTGCAAAGTTGCCTGATGGAGGATGAGAAATCATAACCGGTGGGACCGGTATTCACAATGTCGAACAAAAACAAATACGGCCGGCTGCTCTGTCCAGGCGCCGGCCGCGGCGGACTTCCCGCCCAAACCTTATTTTTCTCGCCCTCAGGCCGCGACTTTTGCCGGAGCCGTCCAGGAGCGGTGCTGGCTGTCGGCTACGCCCTTATGCGTTAGCTCGCCGAGCCAGGTGTTCAATCCTTCGGCCAGGTCTGGGTCCTGCCGCAGCGCTTCGCGGGGACCCAGGTTGGCCAGGCGCAGAACGTAGGGAAAGGTGGAATTGGTGAGCGCCAGCGTGGAGGTGTGCGGCACGGCGCCAGGCATGTTGGTGACGCAGTAGTGCACTACGCCATCGACCGTGTAGCTGGGGTTGGAGTGCGAAGTGGGCCTCGCGGTCTCGACGCATCCACCCTGGTCGATGGCGACGTCGACGATCACTGCGCCTTGCTTCATCCCGGAGATCATGGCGCGGGTCACAAGTTTGGGCGCCGTGGCTCCGGGAATGAGCACCCCGCCGATGACAAGGTCTGCCTCCGCCGTGGCGCGGGCGATGTTGTAGCTGTTCGAGGCCAGCGTATAGAGCCGGCCGCCGAACATGTTGTCCAGCTCTCGCAGGCGATTCATGTTCAGGTCGATGAGCGTAACGCGCGCGCCCAGGCCGAGGGCGATGCGCGCTGCATTGGCGCCTACAATGCCGCCGCCGAGAATAGTGACAAGCGCCGGCGGCACGCCTGGGACGCCACCCAAAAGAATGCCGCGGCCGCCGCGCTCTTTTTCGAGATAAGTCGCGCCCACCTGCACGCTCATGCGGCCGGCCACTTCGCTCATGGGCATCAGTAACGGCAGCATGCCGCTGCGGTCGCGCACGGTTTCGTACGCAATGCCGATTACGCCGGCCTGGAGAAGCTTGTTGGTGAGTTCGGGCAGCGGCGCCAGGTGCAGATAGGTAAAGAGCACCAGCCCCTCGCGGAAGTAGACGTATTCGCGTTCGATAGGCTCCTTGACCTTGACTACCATGTCGGACTTGCCCCAGGTGTACCCGGCATCGCCCACGATCTCCGCGCCCGCGTGCTGGTACTCATCGTCGAGAAAGCCGGAAGCCGCTCCGGCCTGGGTTTCGACGAGCACATGATGGCCGGCCTCGCGCAGGGCTTTGACGCCGCCTGGCGTGATGCCGACGCGCGCTTCGTTGTCCTTGATCTCTTTGGGAACGCCAATGATCATGATCCGCTCCTCGATTCGTTGCTCGATCTGTTCCCCGGACTGTTTCTGGACACGGACTGTTCCGGAACTCGGATTGTTCTCGGAAAAGATGCTCGCGCCTGGGAGTCTGAAATTACCCTCAATGGCGCCGAGCGCGCTTAGCTGAAAGGGATAGTACTGCGAAAAATGCTGCCGATGTGTGCAAATTTTGTGGTAAAACGGCGCTATGAGAACGAAGCGTGCAAGAAACGACCAGATTGTGCAAACTTCGACTGACGCTTCGACTGACATTGCATCGAAGTCCGGGTCGGCCGGTGTGAGCGCGCCGGATCCGCATGCGATCCCGGCAGACAGCGATCTGGATGAATTCGACGCGGCGATTCTGAAGTACCTCGCGCGGAACGGGCGCGCGACCAATTACGAGGTGGGCGAGGAGGTGGGGTTGTCGGCCTCGGCGGCATCGCGGCGCATCCTGGCGCTTGAAGCTTCGGGTGCGATTCGCGGGTATCGTGCAGTCGTTGATGACCGGCTGCTGGGCAAGCGCATGACGGTGTACATCCGCGTGACGCTGGAGAGGCAATCGGCCGCGGTGCTGGGAGCGTTTGAAGCAGCGGTGCGACATTGCCACGATATTGTGAGCTGCCATCTGCTCGCCGGTCAGTACGATTACATTCTCGTGGCGCGCGTCGCCGGCATGGATGACTACGGCCGGCTGCACCAGAACGAACTCTCGCGGCTGCCGGGAGTTACGCGCCTGGAGACAAGCTTTGCGCTGCGTGACGTGCTGGAAAAGAGAGCATAGTGCGAGCCTATGCGTCCGAGCATGCGGTGAAGACGTGGCAGAGGTAGTACCACGGTAACGCGGGCCGGCTTTCTTTTCGTGATATAGCTTGCTTACTGCCTAGTTGAAGAGGAGCGCCGTGCCAGGGGGGCGAAAGAGAGA
>JASIJX010000648.1 GCA_030049955.1 Acidobacteriaceae bacterium | reverse complement strand
ATCCGGAGCAGGGAGGGATCGGAAAAAAGCTGCTCGGAAAGCAATGGCCGAAATTGGTGAAGCTGAAGACCAGGCTGCTGGGAAGCGCTACAGCCAAAAACAAATAAGCCTCAGTATCTTTCTAGTCCCTTTGCCACACTCGAGCCGCAATTTGTAACCTCCTGCTCCGGGCTGCTGCTTGGTTCCATCGTCGAAGGACAAGGCTCGGCGCAGCCTCAGGCGGGTAGCCCGGGTCTCGATCTTGAGACCGGAGACGACGAAACTCCCTCAACCTCTCATATAAGTCATGACAATTCCGACCAAAGCATCGCAGCAAACTGCCAAGATTGTGCACGTGGCAGCCCAGCTATTCGCGCGACAGGGCTACCACGGCACGAGCACCCGGGAAATTGCGCGCATTGCTGAAATAAGCGAGAACACTCTCTTCCGCCACTTCGAGTGTAAGGAAGATCTGTTCTGGGCCGCATTCCGTTCCCGGCTGAGCGGCCTTGAGCCGCGCCGTGATCTGCTCGAGAACATTGCCCGCAGCGCTGGCCCGGAGATTGTGCTCCCGCTGCTTTTGGCCCAGCTCGTCGACACCGCCATCCTTAAGCCCGAGCTTCTGCGGCTCATCGCAATCGCCTTCATCGAGTTGAACTGGAAGGCGGCGTCGGTTTGTCAGGAGCATCTGTCGCCGGTCTTATCGGCGATCAACCATTACTTTGCCTCTAGCATTGAGAGCGGAAGGATGCGCAAGCTGGATTCTTCGCTTGTCACCGCGGCCATAGCTGCCACGGTGCTCGTTCATCCGGAATTTTCCAAGCTCATCAGCGGCGTGCATCCTCCTTATGGAGACACGGAGGAGGCCATCCGGGTGCACACCCGGTTCTGGCTGGACGTTCTGTCTCCGCGGGCCATCTGACGGCTTGATCCGGGACTGGGAATGATGAAAGCTGGTCCATTCGCCGGAAAATTCGGCCATCAAGCGACACCAGGTGGGAATGTCCATACAGTTCTCTTCGTCCATTCCGCCAACGACTTATATGGCGCCTCCATGGTTCTGCTCGAGACCGTAAAGGGGCTCGATCGCAGCCGGTTCTCGCCGATCGTAGTGCTGCCGGAAGACACTCGCGACGACGGCGGCCTGGCAGCAGAGCTTGAGAAGAATCAGGTTCCGTTTGAGTTCTGCCAGCTGGCGCCGATGCGCCGAAAATATCTCCAGCCGGCTCGAGTTGCTCGCTATGGTCTAGAGCTCATTCGCGCCGTGCGGCTGCTGGCCCAAATCATTCGCGAGCGGAACGTTGGTCTCGTCCACTCGAATACCCTTACGGTCTGCTCCGGAGCGCTTGCTGCGCGGCTGACAAAGACGCCGCACCTCTGGCATGTTCACGAAATACTGGTGCGGCCTTCCCTGGTAAGGCGCGCGCTCCACTTTTCGGCCTCGCGTCTCTCGTCGACTGTGGTCTGCATCTCCGAGGCGGTCCGCCAGCACGTTCTCAAAGACGAGCCGTCATCTGGCAGCAAATTGGCTGTTGTGCACAATGGATTGCCCCTGGAGAACTTTGTTCCAGTCTCCGACGGATTGTCGATTCGGCGTGAATTCGGCATTCCAGCCGGCGCGCCATTGGTCGGCATGATAGGAAGAATCAATCATTGGAAAGGGCAGTCGGTCTTTGTACAAGCTGCCAAAGCCGTGCTCGCAAGCTTTCCCGGCGCATACTTTCTAGTCGTCGGCAGCGTGTTTGCTGATGAAGTGCAATACCTGAACAACCTCCGGGCACAGGTGCAGCACGCCGGAATAGAAGACCGATTCATCCTCTCCGATTTTCGAAGAGACGTATCGGACATTCTTGCCGCGATCGATGTTTATGTTCACCCTTCGCTGCTTCCGGAGCCCTTCGGCCTGGTCGTGATTGAGGCCATGGCCGCCGCAAAGCCGGTTGTGGCGACAGCGCACGGCGGGCCGCTCGAGATGATTGAAGACGGCATCAGCGGCTATTTTGTTCCGCCTGCAGATCCCGCCGCTCTTGCGGCCAAAATCTGCGAATGCCTCGCCGACTGCGGAGCCAGCCGGGAAATGGGCAAGCGCGCTCAGCAGCGGGCCATGCGCATGTTCCCGCTGAGCCGGTATCTTGACCAGATGCAAACCCTCTACGAACAGGCACTCCGGCCGGCATGAAGAACTGCCCTATACTGCAACAGTTAAACTATTTAGCATCGTTGCGTACCCTCATCACCGCCGATGAAGATCGAAAAATACGTTCGCATCGGCGCATAACCCGAGAAAAGATACCCAGGTGAAAGAAGTCATCGAAGATTTAACTGATCGTCCGGCGGAATTTCCGGCAGGCATCGACAGCTTGCCCGATTCCGAAGACGAAGTTTCGCTCAGCAAGCTGGTGATTGTTCCGTTCAAGCGGAAGCGAACCATCATTGCCTGCGCGCTGGCCGGCCTGCTTGCTGGCATCCTTGCCGCATGGGCTATCGCTCCACGGTACAGGGCGACCGCAATCATCGAGCTGAACGATAGCAAGCAGGGCGGAGTCAGCGCGCTCTCGGACCTTGCTTCTGAAGCCACCGGCGGCGCGGATGAGTTAAAGGTCAAGATGGAGACCGAGATTGCCGTCATCAAGGACAATTCGATCGCCCTGGCCGTGATGAGCAAGGTGGGCATGCTCCGCGTAAACAAGCCGGGCCTGTTCAAGCAGAGCGAGAGCCAGTTCGTTACGCCGGATCAGCTAACCGCCAAGCAGCGTGAAGGTCTGATCGGCGCGTTCGAGGGTCATCTTAAGGTGCAGGAGGTTGAAAACTCCCGCCTGATCTCGATTACGTATACCAGCCGCGATCCGGTCCAGGCGGCAAGGGTGGCCAACCAGGTTGTGGCCGAATACAAGTCCTACCTGCTGAACTCGAACTTCGATTCGTCGAAGGAAGTTTCGCAATGGCTGGCAGACCAGTTGTCGGGACTGGCGGATCGGGTGACAAGCACCGAAGCAGCCGTCGCGCAGTTCGAGCGCTCCCATAATCTCTCCGCCTCCATGGTAGGCGTTGCCACTCTTTCTGGAGGTGGTAGTGCCGCGGCGCCGGGAACAGGCGGCGGGGGCGGAGGAGGAAGCGTCCATATACAGGAGCTCGATCGTCTTTCCGCTTTGAACGAGGAGGTCACGCAGGCGGAGGCCACGCGCCTGGCCGATGACGCCATTTACCACCTCACGGCGACCGAGAATCCCGACGTCATCTCTTCGCTCGGCAACAGCTCAATGCCCGGCATTGCCGAGTCTTCGGTGATGACGCAAGGCAACGGGCTCACACTGCTCAATAATCTCCGCGAGCAGTTGGCGACGGCGAAAGTCGCTTATGCGGATGCGGCAACCAGGTATGGAACCAAAAACCCGCACCTGATCGAAATTCAGAACCAGATCGACTCCCTCAACCAGCAGATCCAGGCGGAAATGGAGAAGATCAAGCAGCGCGCCAAGAACGACCTCACGCTGGCCGAACAAAATGAGAGCGCCCTGAAATCCGCCTTCAATGCGCAGTCGGCAGTCACCAGCAAAATGAACGACGACATTCTCAAGCTGGGCGTCCTCATGGAGCAGGCGAATTCCAGCCGCGAGCTCTACGACCTGCTCTACGCCCGGCTTCAGGAAGCGAATATCGACTCCGGCAGTAAAGCAACAAATGTGACGGTTGCCGACCCGGCCCGAACGCCGGGCAATCCGTGGATGCCCCAGCCCACCCTGTTTGCTGCCGGCGGACTTTTTGGCGGCCTCTTTTTCGGTATCGGGCTCGCCTTCCTGCTTGAAAGCCAGGACGATACGGTTGCCGACAGCTTCGAAGTCGAGGCCTTGACGAATCTGCCGGTGCTGGGCCTGGTTCCCTTTCACAAACCCGAATCGCGCCGCATCACTGCCGGCGCTCTGGCCACCGAAACCAGCCCTTTCCTGGTTGACCCCGAGAGTCCGACTGCCGAATCTCTGCGCAGCATCCGTTCCGGCCTTCTTCTCTCCGGCATCGGACGCAGACTGAGGGTCATCGCCTTTACCAGTGCGCTGCCCGGCGAATCCAAGTCCTACACCTGTTACAGCCTCGGTCTCGCCTTTGCAGCCACCGGGCGCAAAGTGCTCATCATCGATGCTGACCTCCGCCGCCCCCAGCAGCACGCGCTCTTCCGCACCGGCCGCGGCCAGGGGTTGGTCGATCTTCTCGCCGACATGGCCACATTCGACGAGGTGCTGCAGCCGCACCCCATTGAGCCCAACCTGACGCTTATTTCCGCCGGACGCCAGTCTCCTCTGGCCTCTGAAATCCTGGGTTCAGGCGAGATCGGTAAGGTGGTGGAAACCGCGCGCGAGCGCTATGACGTGGTTTTCGTGGACAACGCTCCGGTTCTTCCTGTCGCCGATGCCATTGTCGTGGGCACTTACTGCGATGGTGTCATCGGCATTATTCGCGCCGGCAAGACCTCGCAAAAAGCGGTGCGCCGCTTCATCCAGTCGCTCGCCCGTAACCGTGTCCATATTCTTGGCATGGTCATCGGCGCGGTCGATATGTCAGCAACCGAATATCGGAGCGTCTATGGTTACAACGTTCAGAGTTATTATGGCGAAAAAGTCTAAATCGTCCTGCGCCGTTGCCGCGCTTATGGTTGCTCTCGCCTCCGGCACTGCATTCCTGGCTGCTCCGGTGCAGGCGCAAACCTCGCAGATAGGCGGCGCCTCATCGCAACAGCCGTTGCCGGCCCAGGCAGCAGCTCGGGGGGCGCAGGCCGGCCAAGGTTCGGGCCCCGTTGTGCTCCCCAAGGACTTCGCTGACCTTCGCGTCGCGCCCGGCGATCTGCTCAGCGTCAAGGTTTACGACACGCCGGAGATGACCGACAGCTACCGCGTCGACCAGGCCGGCAATATCACGCTCCCGCTCTGCGGCAAGGTGAGCGTGCAGGGAATGAGCCTGTCGGACGCGGCCGCACAAATTGAGGCTGCACTGAAAAACGGCCAATACCTGGCAAACCCGCAGGTCACAGTGGATGTGGAACAGTACGCCGGCCAGTACGTGACGGTGCTCGGTGAAGTGGCCAGTCCCGGCCGCGTGCAGTTGATCGCTCCCACTACACTGGGCGAGGTGCTCGCCGAAGCTGGAGGCGTAACTCCGCTGGCTGGCGGCACCATCAGGATTCGCCACGGACAGGGCGACAATGCAACCGAAGAAGATCTGCCCTTCTCGCGTAACGAGAGCACTCGCGGGACCGCTGCCGCGATCATCCGCCCCGGCGACTTCATCACCGTGAACCGTGTGGGCGTCGTGTATGTGCTTGGCGCCGTCAACCACCCCGGCGGGTACGTCATGCAGGAGGACGGCAAGTTGAACGTTGCCGAGGCGCTTGCGCTCAGCGGCGGAACGCAGCTCACGGCCAATACCAACGGCCTGCGCGTCATTCGCCGCATGCCCGACGGCACAGTGCTCAATTTTGCTCTCTCCTACAACGGAATCGCGGATGGCAAGCAGGTCCCAATGGCGCTCGAGCCTGAGGACATCGTTTATGTGCCCATGAGCAAGTTCAGGGCAACTTTGGCCGATACCCAGGGGATCCTCTCCTCTGCCGCATCGGCGAGCATCTACATCGCAACCCGCTAAATCAATCCGGGCTGCAGGTCGGCTATACATGCGCCGCGAAGCCCTTCAACGGCTTCCGCGGGCAGCGAGCGAAAAGGGGCACCAAGCGCAACATGAAGACAAGCGAGCCTGAACGCAAGCCGTCGGGCCCTTTTCTGCTGCGCGCCCTGCTTCGCGCCCTCGCGGGCCGCGAGACATGGGCTCTCACTGACCAGGCGGTCGTCAGCGCAACCAATTTTCTCACCAACGTGATGCTGGCCCGCTTCATGGGCCTGCGCGAGTTTGGCATCTTCGCTCTCGCCTGGATGTCGGTGCTGTTCGCCAACAGCATTCAGTACGCGCTCATCATCGCTCCCATGATGAGCATCGGGCCCAAACAGGAAGAGCACGACCGCTCGCGCTACTTTGGCGCCGTCTTTTTCCAGGAATTTGTCCTGGCGCTCGTCTGCTTCATCCTCGTTTTCGCCGTACTTCTTATGTCAAGCCGTTTCTTTTCTCACGTCGATCTCCACCATCTCGCGCTGCCCCTCGCCGTCTCCGCGCTGGCCTACCAGGGTCAGGACTTTATCCGCCGTTACTTTTTCTCCATCGCGCGGAATCGTTGCGCGTTTGTCGATGACCTGATCAGCTACGCTCCCCAGTTGCCGATCATTTTTCTGCTTCACCGCTGGGGACACCTGAACAGCACTACCGCCCTTTGGGCGATGGCCGGCACCTCGCTGGTCGGCCTCGCCGCCGGATGGCTCTGGATCGAGCCGCTCAAGTTCGAGTGGCAGGCGATCAAGTCCGTCTCCCAGCGCCATTGGAAGATCTCGCGCTGGCTGACCGGGTCTGCGCTGCTCCAATGGACCTCCGGCAATCTATTTATCGTGGCCGCACCCGTTTATTATGGCGCCGCCGCCGCCGGTGTCCTTAAGGCTTCGCAAAACCTCATGGGAGTCACGCACATCTGGTTCCAGGGGCTCGACAATGTTGTGCCCGCTGAAACCGCCCTGCGTCTGCGCAAAGGCGGCATTGCCTCCATGCTGGCTTATACGCGCTCCATCCTTGCCAAGTGGGGTGGCCTCACTCTCGTGTTCGCGCTCATCCTGGGAGCCGCGCCGGCGTTCTGGCTGCGCCTTCTTTACGGCGCGCAGATGGCCCAGTACGGCTACATTCTGCGGCTGTTCGCGCTGCTCTACGTGATGATTTTTGTGGGAGGCCCGTTGCGGGCAGGCCTGCAGGCGCTTGAGTTTACTGCGCCGATCTTCTGGTCCTACATGGCCATGTCCGCGTTCGCCGTTGTATTTGCCGGCCCCGCGGCCAAATGGATGGGACTCAAGGGATCGATGAGCGGCCTCATTGGCACGCAGCTTATCTTCCAGGCGATCGTCGCGAGTGGTCTCGTGATACGCTCCCGCAAAATCGCGCGTCAGGAGCATCTTTCGTTGCACTCTCCTGTGACCACACTGTGATTTGCTGCGCCGGGAGTAACCTCGGCCGCGAGCTTACGAATTCCTGATTTAAGCCGGTATTTCATTCAACGAGCCGCAGATTCTGCCAGGCATGCGAATTATTCACATCATTATCGGCAAAGCCAATCCCGAAAGCCTGAATGGCATCAGCAGGATCATTCACGGCATGGCAACGGCACAGCACCGCCAAGGACACCGCGCCGAGATTTGGGGGCTGGCTGATTCTGTGAATCTCACGCCTCGCCACCGCGAGTACTCGATGCGAGTCTTCAAGCGTACGCGAGTCCGTTTTCTGCTTGGCCGCGAACTGCAATCCGCCGTCGATAAGATCGAGCCGGGGACATGGGTGCAATTTCATTCCGGATTCACTCCCGAATATGCCATGATCGCCCGGCAACTGAGAGATCGCCGCATCGCCTACGGCATTTCAGCGCATGGCGGTTATCACGGCGGAGTGCTTAAAAAAAATCCGTTGAAGAAGAAACTCTACTTCGCGCTTTGGGAAAAAAGTTTTCTCGGCGGCGCAGCGTGGGTGCACACGATGGGACCCACTGAAGTCGAAGATCTGCACAAGCTCGTCCCCGGAGTGCGAGCCGTCATGATTCCAAGTGGCCAGGAAGCAATCCCGATCCCGCAACCAGTCTCGGACCCTCGCATTGAACGGCCGTTGACCGGTTATTGCGGCCGGCTCACCATGCGGGTAAAGGGGCTCGATTTCCTCATTCGCGGCTTCTCGGAATACAAGGCGCGAGGTGGCAAGGGCCATCTCTGGCTGATCGGCGACGGGGAGGATCGCGCCGCTCTCGAGGCGATGGCTGGCGAAGCCGGCGCCTCCGGATCGATAAGCTTTCTCGGCGCAAAATTCGGCCAGGAGAAGAACCAGCTAATCGCGAGCGTGGACGCATTCATCCATAGCTCGCGATGGGATGCGCTGCCAACGGCTTGCCTTGAAGCGGCGGCACTGGCCCGTCCGTTGCTCGTAAGCCCCCGCATCAATATTGCGGAATATGTCCAACGGGCCAATGCCGGCCTGCTGCTCGATGAGGCTTCGAGCGATGGAGTTGCGCGGGCACTCGAGCGCGTCGAGGATCTCTATCGCGCAGGCAAACTGCAGGAGCTTGGCGACAACGGCCGCCGCATGATCGAACGGGAATTCAGTTGGGAGGAAAATGCCGCAAGGTTCGTTGCAGCTATCGAAGCATGCGTCGCTTTCGCTTGAGGAATTCCTTTGCGAGCTGAAGAGCGCATTGGCTGCCGAGGGCTTGCCGTTCTGCGTCCTGCGCAACTACTCCGGGTTTCCCACAGCGAACGCGGGAAACGACATCGATCTGCTTCTCGAACCCCGAGACCTGCCCCGTGCAGTTCGCGCACTGCGTTCCATCCACGGCATTCAGGCGATTGCGTTCCTTGAGCGGCCCTACGTGGCCAATCTGTTTTTCCACGGCGTCGCCGCTCACCCGGATTCCGAATCCATCGAGATCGATTTCGATCTCTCGTTGTCCTGGAAGGGCCTGCCGTTCCTTGCGGTCGACGAGGTCCTCAGAAATGCGCGCCCTCGCGCCGCCGGGAAAATTGAATTCCTCATCCCCGCGCCGGAACACGAAGCCATCATTTCGCTGTTCGTGAGCCTGCTCTTGAGCGGGTTCGTCAAGGAAAAATATCTCCCGGACGTGCAGTCGGTTTTTATCTCAGCTGGGCAACAGGTTCATTTGGCGCTCGCTCCCCGCTTCGGAGATGCCGTCAGCCGGCAGGTGATCGATGCAGTTATTTCAGCCGACCGCAGCCGCATCCGGAATTGCATCCGGCCATTGCGGAGAGCGCTTTTGCTGCGCGCCTTTTGCCGGCAGCCCGCACAAACTTCCCTGGCTATCATCCGGCACTATAGCCGGGAACTCTGTGTGCGGTTCTCGCCTTCGACTGCGACTGACATTGCCATCGCAAGCGCGGACGAGGCACTCAGGACCGGTGTGATAACTGCACTCACGCCAATGCTGCAGCCGGCGACAGTCTTGCTTGAAACGCAAATCTGCCCTGCCGGCCAGAAGAATATCGATGCCTCCGGGTCTTCTTCCCGCATTCGAATCTACCCCATGTTACGGTGCATTGTTTCCGGCTGGATTCAAAAATTCGCGCCGAAGAAGCACCTCACGTTGCGCCTCCATGCCAATCGTTGCTTTGATTGGCTGGTGCCGCAAAAAACATGGCGCAGTTCGCATCTCGGATGGCTCGCAAGGCTCGCAAACCGGCTGTCGCCCTCGCCTGATCTGCTGATAGTTCTCTCCTTCGCCGATTCCGCGCCCAACCCGGCCGGCGCGAAACCTGCGCGAGAAAAGCCGCGCCGCGTGATGCTCGATTCAAGCCGGTCCATTGCCCAGCTGGCAGAAGAAGCCTACGCGGCCATTCTTGCTTTGCTCGCCGAAAAGGCCGCGAAGCGGATTCGCCGTTTCGCCTGAAATTCCGCGCCGGTGCGCCACGATTGCAGACCCACAAGGAAAATCAACGTTGAGAATCGTTTTCATGGGGCCGGACGGAGCCGGCAAAAGCTCCGTCATCCGCGGGCTCATCGCGCGGCTCGCGCAATCCGGCCACTGCGTCACTGTGCGCCACCTCAAGCCGCGCATCGTCATGCCGGAGCTGCGCGAAAATCCAGGCTCCATCGTCGTCGATCCGCACGGCAAGCCCGCGCGCTCAGCCCTCTTGTCGCTGGTCAAAATCGTCGTGTGGCTGGGTGAAGAATGGTATGCGCGGCTCTTTCGCGAATCAAAACAGGCGCTGCTCATATGCGATCGCTGCTATCACGACCTGCTCGTCGATCCTGTGCGTTATCGCTTTGGTGCGCCGTTGTGGACAGCCCGGCTCATCGGCGCGCTCATGCCGCGTCCCGCTCTCTGGATTCTGCTCGATGCCCCGCCTGAAGTGTTGCGCTCGCGCAAGCAGGAGGTCGCAGTCGAAGAGACCGCGCGGCAATGCCACGCCTACCGCAGTTTCGTTCGTACCCGCTCCCAGCACGTTATCGTCGACGCTTCGCGTCCGCTGGACGAAGTCATCTCTCAAGCCGAGCGCGCCGTGCGTAGCCGGGTTCTGCGTGAAGCTCCCGCCGAATTTGCAAACCATGCGTAACGCAGGCCGTCTCTACCAAGCCGAATCCGCCGCCTCAACGCATCTGGCGCTTTGCTGGCGCGGCCGCCTGCGCTATGTCGTCCCGCGCAGCCGCTGGGCGCAGCGTGCTGCCTGGCAATTTTTTCATCCTGGCCGGATCCGTCTCGTCCTTAAGCCGATGACGCGTATGCCGCGCCTGCTCGGAGCGATGCACTGCGCCGAAAATACGCATCTTGCCGCAATCCGAACAGCAATCGATATGCAAAGTGGGTTTTCCTGCTGCGTGGGCGGAGCTGAGGGCGTGTGGTCGAAAGATACGGTCGTCTTCTTGCGCGAGGAATCTGCAGACCCGATCTGCCTCGTGAAAGCCGGCGCGGGCCCTCTAGTCGACAAGTTGCTGGAATGCGAAGCGCAGTGGCTGCGCACCTTCAACAGCGAGCCCACACTACGTCCGCACGTGCCCGAGCTTGTCGCGCACCGTACAGACGCAGGCCTGAGCTTTCTCGCCCAGACTCCGCTGCACGGGCGCCGCGAATTCCATCTCGGCGCTGCGCACTTCAACTTCCTGCGCTCGCTGCACCGCTGGTCCAGCCACAACCTTCGCTACCCTGAGTCCGCCCTTTCGCACAATCTGCGCGCGCGGCTCAGCAGCTTGCAGAGCAAACTTCCTCAACGATGGGTGGAGCGCCTGTCGAGCGCTGTCGAGCGCGTCGAGGCGGCATACGGCGATTCGCCGTCGCTGTTCACCGTATCGCACGGCGACTTCAGTCCGTGGAATACGCTGATCCACCAGAACAACCTGCTCGCCTTCGACTGGGAGTTTGCGGCTGCGGAATATCTTCCACTCTTCGACCCGCTCCATTTTGCGCTCAAGCTG
>JASIJX010000647.1 GCA_030049955.1 Acidobacteriaceae bacterium | reverse complement strand
CATGGCGCTGCTGCACATGAAAATCAAACGCGGCGAAGTGGAAGCGCAATTCTGCAACAGGACAGAGAACGAGATGACGGAATTGATATTCGTTCCGGAATTAGAACTGCAAGGATATCTGAACCAAATGCCCGACTATCGTAGATTGATCGCCAAGCTGCTCTCATAGACGCAGATTACTGAGTGAGTGCATAACCACCCTTCACGCATTTGTGTGCCAGGCGGATGCACCTGCCCGAATCAGGCCGCCAACAAGTCGTCGAAGCCGACAAGCTGGCAGCTCGCGTCGTTGAATTCGGATAACCTTTCGATTTTTCGCTTTGCGATATACTCGTCAAGATTAACCATTCTTATTTTGAGCCCAAGTCAATTTGCCTTGTCTTCCCGGGGGTGCGCCTTGGACATAAAGCAGTTCAGTGTCATTGCCAGTGTGTTTCTTCTCGGGTTCACCCCGCTTTCAGCACAAGTTCAGGGAAAATCTCACGAACGAATCGTCCAGCGCGGCCTGCCAATTGTATTTGAGCCTGCACTTCCACAGTCAGAGAGTGCTGTCTCCATAATTGGGCGAACGGCCAGCGCGATGGTGGGTTTCCAGCCTGCGGCAATCGACGTTTATGCAGGCAAGCAACATACGGATTTCGAAATCAGTTTCGATGGCGCTCGATTCACGGTGCCGAGAGGCGCTGATCTGCAGCAGAGCCAGACCAATTACCTGATTGGGAACAATCCTGCGCAGTGGCGAACCCATGTTGCCAACTATGGAAGGGTCGTCTATTCCAATTTGTACCGCGGCGTGGACGCAGTCTTTTATGGACATGGCGATCATCTGGAGCACGATTTCATTGTGAGGCCGGGTGCGGATTACCGGCAAATCCGGATGCACTTTCCTCGCGGCTCCCGTCCTCACCTGGACAAAGACGGCGCATTGATTGCAACGGTCGCCGGAGATTCGCTGCAGATGCAGGCGCCTTCGATTTACCAAAAAGAGGGCGGTAAAAGGCAGCAGCGGCACGGAAGATTCCGGTTACTGCCGGACGGGGATATTGGATTCGCGGTGGCGAGCTACGATCCGCACGAAGACCTGATCATCGACCCGGTTTTAATCTTCTCAACGTATTTGTCGACGGATTCTTCCGACGCAAACGGGATTGCGACCGATGCGAACGGAAACAGCTACGTAACCGGCTATGGTATTTTCGGATATCCGGTGACCAACGGCGCGTTCTCAGGCTGCCCTGGGTGTGTCACGACCGTCACCTTCATTAGCAAATTGAGTGCAGACGGCACCAGCCTTATCTACTCCACAGTGCTGGGTGGCAACAGTTTTGCGCAGCCGACGGGAATCGCCGTGGATGCGAATGGGGATGCAATTGTGTCGGGTTGGACCGCCGCTACGAATTTCCCAACCCAATCGGGCCAGCCAATTCTCACGCCGGATAACAACTACCTTGGTTTTCTCGTTTCGCTTTCACCGGATGGGTCTTCGCTGAATTACGGAACATTTCTGAGCAGCAGCCCGGCTGCTACACATTACTCAGACACCTATGCAACCGCAGTTGCTGTCGATGCCGCAGGGAACGCCTACGTGACTGGCGAAACTGGAGACGGGTTCTTCATATCCAGCGGCGCACTGAATCAGGCGGTAACAGTCGATTCCAGCTACAACAATTTCGACGTCTACCTCGTTAAGTTCGATCCCAGTGGCTCGCTGGTTTACAGCGCCGTGCTGGGAACAGCTGACCCGCAGAATGGCGGTGGAGGACCGATCGGAGCCGAGGCCATCGCAGTCGATTCTTCTGGCGATGCATATGTCACCGGTCAGGCGGGCACATTGTGGCCCACGACGAGCGGCGCTTATCTAAGCCAGATTGGTGGAACGAATCCGTATGCGGATCCATTCGTAATGGAAGTTGCACCCGATGCGAAGAGTGTTATCTATTCGACCTACCTGGACTACGCCTATGTCATGAGCGGCATTTCGGTGCTCGCCAATGGAAATGCGATTGTGGTTGGCAACGACGCCGGTGCCAGCTACCCCACGACCTCCAACGCATATGAGGCAAACAACGCAAACGGCACATCGTTTATGACAGAACTGAGTGCCACGGGATCGGCGCTGGCCTACTCGACCATGGTGTGTGGCGGATCGTGCACCGTAAATGGAATGGCAATAGACTCCAAGGGAAATATCTGGCTGGCGGAGCAGACCGACAATGCCCAATTTCCGCTGGCTATGCCGCTCCAGTCCATCATGCCGAGTGGTACCGAGCCTGCCTCCACCCTGAGTGAGTTCGACCCCACCGGTCAGACCTTGGAATTCGCTACCTTTCTTGGCGGTTTGGCTGACGGTTACGCAAGCAGCGTAGCAATCGATCCGAATCTGCGCGTCCACGTCTCGGGTGCGGCTGGGTATGGAATGTACACTACGCCTGGCGTGTATGACGGCTCGGTCCCAAATCCCGGGTCAGCCTACGCGGGATCCACCTACGGCTATGTCACGCTAATCGATCCGACAACGTCCGCGGCAGGCTTGTGCCTGGTGCCGAACACCCAAATTTTAATGAACGCTGACCTGGGTGCCTATTCCGAGGAGCAACTGACGGTGAAGAGTTGCGGCGCGGATGCTCTGACCATCACCGGGGTTGACACTTCGGTGAGCGACTTCTCGGTTCCTGATTCCGAGGATGGATGCATCCAGACCTTGGCTGCCGGGCAAAGCTGCACGTTTTCGGTTCGCTTCACCCCTAGTATTGCGGGGCAGCAAACGGCAACCGTGTCCGTCGTTTCCAATGCGCCAATTCCCGCGGTGCTTCCAATAATCGGGGACGGCCTGACGGCGCCGACGATGAGCCTTTCGACCACGTTGCTTACATTCGGTCCGCAGCTGGTCGGCACCGAATCCGCCCCGCAGACGATTACGATCACCAATACAGGAGACGCCACGCTGAATGGAATCGGATTTGGAATGCTGGCGGCGGAAGAGCCTATTTGGCCTCTGACCTACACTTGCGGTCCGTCGCTTGTTGTAGGCGCCTCCTGTACGTTCAGCGTTGCCTTTAAGCCGGCATCGACAGGCACGACGACCGGCTCTCTCACAGTCGAAAACACTTCGGGCTTGCCGTTCCAATATGTGACTTTAACGGGGAGTTCACCGCAGTCCCCTTTCGTAATCGGTACGCAAGCTGGTGGAAGCATGAGCAGCACGGTGACGGCCGGCAGCGCGGCGACCTACGATCTGACGATCACCCCTGCCGGTGGGTATTCCGGAACTGTCAATCTCTCTTGCGGCAATCTTCCAGTCAACGCCTTGTGCACCTTCAATCCTTCAAGTCTCGCGTTAGCAGGAGGCACTGCAGCCAACGTCACGCTTTCGGTCGCCACCGAATCAACCCAGACAGCGGCTCTAGCGCGAACAGCGGGGTTCGGCCTCACACTCGTCGGCATACTTTTCCTAATGCCCTTGAAACGGAATCGAAGGCTCACCGTTGTTTTGATCTGCCTGGGCACGGCCCTGCTCATTACGACCGTTTCCGCATGTGGCGGGAGCTCTTCGGCCTCGAGTAATCCGCAATCGGCAACGGTGTCGCCGGGAACATATACCATTCAGGTGATCGCTTCCGACGCTTCTGGAAATCAGTCGACCCAGAATATAACGCTGATCGTTCAATAGCTCGGCCCCCGAAATCGAAAAATTTCCGTTTGCATCAACACACCGGCCTATACTTCGGGACGAAACGGAGGGGAAAACGCTTGTCACAACCTTCCGCAAAAACCGCATCCTCACAAATAAGCGCCGCCGCCAGCAACAACGACATCTTTCACGTCGCGATCTTTCGCTTTGCGAAGGAGCACATCAACTACGCCATAGAGGCGTTTCGCGCGCTTGCTTCTTCGTCGCGCCGAGAATCAGGAAATCTCCGTTATGACATCTACCGCGGTATCGAAGACGACCAGGTGTTCTATGTCGTGGAGCGCTGGGCATCGCTGGCGGCACTGGCCGCGCACGGACGCACCGAGGCATTTATCCACTTGGGTCAGGGCGTGCTGGTGAGATACGCAACGCTCCACGATACGGTGACGGCCCGCCCGTTTGACGTTGCTTAAGCCGCCCTTAAGATTGGAAGACCCACCCCCGAGAGCGTCTGAGGACGCCAACCCGCCAGCATTTTTCAAAAACACTGCATGGAATTTCCCCGCTTCACGCTATCCTGTCCTCGACAGCGAAAAGCCCGGCCAAACGGCCGGGCTTTTTCTTTGCCTCAGGAAAGGAAATCCTAATGTCCGAACGCTGCGCGCATGTCCGCGTCAACGGCG
>JASIJX010000118.1 GCA_030049955.1 Acidobacteriaceae bacterium | reverse complement strand
GCCCGCGGCAAGCTGCTCGCAGCGCGCGGCCAGCGTCCCACGCCGTTCATCGATCGCACCCTGTACACGGGCTGGAATGCGATGGCTGTGACGGCGTATCTGGAGTCGGCGCGCGTGATGCGCATGGAGCCGGCACGTGAGTTCGCGCTGCGCACGCTTGACCGGCTGCTCGCTGAAGCCTGGGATGGCAGCGGCATGCTTTACCACGTCATCGCGTATCCCGACGGCATCGCGCCGGCGGAGCGCGCGCCGGGTACGCTGGACGATTACGCCTTCACGCTGCACGCCTGCATCGATGGCTGGCTGTCGCGCGGCGACATTCGCTATTACCGCACGGCCGTCGAAATTGCCGATGCAATGACTGCGCGCTTCTACGATCGCGCCGCCGGAGCGTTCTTTGATGCGCCTGCGCCTGAGCCGGGCGCAGCTCCGCTGGGTGCGCTGGCCGCGCGGCGCAAGCCTCTCCAGGATGCGCCCACGCCGGCAGGCAATCCCACAGCCGCCTCAGGCCTGCTGCGCCTGGCAGAGCTCAGCGGCCGCGATGAATACCGCAACATTGCCGAAGACACGCTGGCCTCGTTCGCCGGCATCGTGGAGCATTTCGGTCTCTACGCCGGCAGCTACGGGCTGGCGCTTGAGCGGCTGCTCCAGGATCCGGTGCAGATCGTGATCGTCGGCTCCGGGCCCCAGGCCGCGCTTCTTAAAGCTACAGCCGTGGCCGGGTATGCGGTGAACAAGACGATTGTCCGTCTCGATCCCTCCAACCTCAACAAGGAAGCGCTGCCCGAAGCGCTCGCCGAAACCATTCTGAACGTTCCGGTCCCGGCCGGCGCGGCAGCCTGGGCGCTGGTCTGCAAAAAGCGCACCTGCCTGCCGCCCATCACCACAGTCGAAGCACTGGAGAGCGCCCTCGTAGGCAGCGCGTAGACGCTTACTCTGCCACAAAAGGATTGCTTTCCTGCGGCTTCAGCGTTGTTGGATCGGGATGCGAATCGCGCCCCGATTCGGCCTGCCGGACTGTGGCCACAGCGCGCGCGCCGTACACGCGATTGGGGTCGCCGGGCAGTATCTGGCGCTCCTCGAGCGCCAACCGGACTTGCCGCTGAAACTCGCGAATCGGGCCGTACTGCTGCTGCGGCAGCGTCTTGAAGACCACCGGGAAGATCAACTGCGAGCCTTTGACGGAATCGACCCCCAGCACCTGCGGATCGGCCTCGAACGCGTCTCGGAACTGCTCGGAGTGCCGCACATCCATGGCAATCTTCTTAAGCAGCGCCACCACCTCGTCGGGATTCGCGGAGAAATCTACGCTTACGTTCACGGTGGCCACCGAATAGCCCACGCTCAGGTTGGCCACGGTAGTGATCTGTGAATTGGGAATAACGTAGAGCGTTCCGTCGCCGTCGCGGACGTTGGTTTTGCGCAGTGTCATGGTTTCGACGGTTCCCGTCAGCCCCGCAAGCCTCACCTGATCGCCCACGTTGAACTGCCCTTCGACCAGGATCAGGATGCCGTTGAACATGTCCTTGACGATCGTCTGTGCAGCAAGCCCGATCGCTACGCCGGCCACGCCCGCCGAAGCCAGCAGCGGCGCCAGATTCAGCCCCATGGCGCCCACGATCATGAACCCGGCGATTACGCCGATGACGCCCAGGCCTGTAGCACGGATGACGCTGGCCAGCGTCCTGACCTCCGCCAGGCGCCCTGGGCCGGCGGCGTGGGATTCGGCTACGCGCACCATGCGGCGCGTCGCTATTACCAGCAATTTGTTCAGGAACAAGGCGATCAGGGCGATCGCGATCAGGTGTGGCAGCTTGTGGACAAACTCCTGGCTATCGGCGATCCACTCGTCGAGCACCTTGCCCATGAACCGCCCTTCGCGAAAAATCGACCATCGCGCCGCCAGAAGTAGCCAAAACATGGAAAAAGCTCCTCTAACTAGACTAGACTTGTGCGCGGGCGCCGCCCAGGCAACCGCGCCTTCCTGGAAACTCCTCAGTTACGCAGGAGGTTATGATGCAAGCACCGTGCTTCCATTGCGCGAAGCCGTGGGCCTGTGCGAACCCCGGGGTCTGGTTGCGGATGATCGCTGAGCGGATCACGGTACGGCTCTGTCTCCTTGCCCTTGCAGTCGCCCTGGCTGGCGGCTGCCCGGAGTTGGTCCGCGGTCAACAGCCATCCTCTCAGGCCGCAAAGCCAGATTCGGGCCAGTCAAACTCCGGCCAGTCGAGTTCCGGACAAGCGGGGACGCAGCAGGGCCAGCCTCAGCAGAATAACGGTTCCAGCGCAGGAACTCCGCAATCCGCTCCAATGACGATTGGCGACGGAGAAGACGAAGGCGCGCCCGCCGAGCAGGCTCCCGAACAGCAGCCCGCGCAGGCGCCGGCCGCACAATCTGCGCAGCCGCCGGAGGCGCAACCTGTCTCCGTTCCAACTCCTCCGGTCCAGCAACAGACCGTGCCTGCAGCTCCTGCCGTTGCCAGCCCCCAATCAGCGGAGCCGGCGCTGGCAGCATTGCCGCCCGCGCCGCCCGATTCGAGCGACCCGCGCAAGCTGGTGAACTGGGAGTGCGCCGACCTCTTGAAGATGGCCAACGACCTGAAGGCTGTGGTGGACAAAACCAACAAGGACGAGCTGTCGATTGCGGTGGTGCGCAAGGCAGGCGAAATCGAGCAGATGGCTCACAAACTCCGTGACGACATGCGTCCGGCGATGGCGGGCAAAAACTGACGGCAGGGCGTTAGCCCGGCAGATGCTGGAGGATGGTTCTCCATGATGACCTCGAGAATGATGAACGGCAGATTGACAAACCGCAGATTGGGCGGCACATCGACGGGCCGTATATATTTGCGCCGTTTTGCAGAGCTTGCGACGACCGTCGCGCTCCTGATGGGCTGTACGGAATTCAGCAGGGCACAGAACGCACAGGGGCTGCCGCAGGGCCCTCCACACGGGTGGGGACAGATTTCCACGTCGCAAAACCAGCGGTCGTACCCGGGCGAAATCGGCGATCCGGCGATGGAGGAAAAGCGGCTGAACGCTCTCAACGCCGAGCGGCAGAAGGCTATGGTCGCCGATACCGACAAGCTGGTGAAACTGGCCGCCGAATTGAACCAAGAGGTGAACGGCAAGAGCCTGGAGCAGCTTACCGACGACCAGCTTCGCAAGGTGGCCGAAATCGAAAAGCTGGCGCACAGCATCCGCGAGAAAATGAGCACCTCAGTAAAGCCCGCGCCGATGATGGACTCGCCTACCGTGCCTTTGATGCAATGAGCTAATTCGAACGGTGCAAAGCATCTCTTTTCCGCCGCAAAACCTGCCGGCGACCGGACGTCATCTTATCGCGAGGGTAAGCGTTTGGGAATGTGGAAGCTCGCGCAGATTGCTACAATCGAATGAGGCGTTTGAGCCAGAATTGCGCAACTGACTGCAAGATCGCCGCAAACCCGTGGAACTGATTCTCGGAACGCGAGATCAGGACCGCGTGCCGTGACCGCCGGGCGTTTTGCGGAGCTGGTTTGCGGAGTTAGGGAGTGAAACAAAATGGGACTGGCAGTTACTGGCGCTCCCGTTCGTGAATCCGGCAGCCTGGGAGCTCCGCAACTCGTTGAAATCTACCGGCTCATGTTTCTCTCCCGCCGCATTGATGATCGCGAGATCATGCTCAAGCGGCAGCAGAAGATTTACTTCCAGGTTTCAGGCGCCGGGCATGAAGCACTGCAGGTAGGCGCAGCGCTGGCCCTCCAGCCCGGATACGACTGGTTTTTCCCCTACTACCGTGACCGCGGTCTGTGTCTCGCTTTGGGCGTTTCACCTTACGACCAGTTTCTCCAGTCTGTAGGCTCAGGCATCGACCCGGCCAGCGGCGGACGGCAGATGCCGACGCACTGGAGCAGCCGCCCGCTGCACATCGTCACCACGTCCTCTTCGACCGCCACGCAGCTTTTGCACGCCGTAGGTTGCGCCGAGGCCGGCCGGTACTTCAGCTGCCATCCCGACGCGGCAGCAAAGGTCCAGGGCGATTACCGCCAGTTTCACGACGTTGAATTCCACGGCGATGAGGTCGTGCTTGCCTGCGTGGGCGAAGGTTCAACCTCGCAGGGCGAATTTTGGGAGGCGATCAACACCGCGTCGAACGAGAAGCTGCCGGTCATCTTCATGATCGAAGACAACGGCTATGCCATCAGCGTTCCGGTGGAGGTGAACACGCCGGGCGGCAACATCTCGCGGCTGGTCGCCAACTTCCCTAACTTCCACTTTGCCGAAGTCGACGGGACCGATGCCGTCACCTGCCTGGCCGCTTTCCAGGCTGCCGCCGAGCACTGCCGCGCCGGCCGCGGTCCGGCCTTTGTGCATGGGCACGTCATCCGCCCCTACTCGCACTCGCTCTCCGACGACGACAAGCTCTACCGCTCCGGCGCCGAGCGCGAGGCCGACGCGCTGCGCGATCCGATTGCGCGCATGCGCCTGCGCCTGCTCGAAGGCGGCGTGCTGAACGAGGAACAGCTCCGGGAATTGGAGCAGTCGCTGGACCGCGAAGTAGCCGAGGCCGCCGAGCGGGCGCTCGAAGCGCCGCTGCCGGCCATCGAGACGATTCCGCTGCATGTGTACTCGGAGGATCTCGACCCCACGCACGCGGCCTTTGCGACAGAGCAGCCCGTCTTCGGCAAGGAAACGGTCCAAAAGGTGGGAGCGCGGAGCGCCGAACGCACCATGGCCGACCTGATCAACGTCTGCCTGCGCGATGAGATGCGCCGCGATCCGCGCATTGTCGTCTACGGCGAAGACGTGGCCGACGCCAGCCGCGAACAGGCGCTCAAAGAAGTGAAGGGCAAAGGAGGCGTGTTCAAGCTGACGGCCGGCCTGCAGGCCGAGTTCGGCTCGGAGCGCGTCTTCAACTCGCCCTTGGCTGAGGCAAACATCGTGGGCCGTGCCGTGGGCATGGCCGTTCGTGGCATGAAGCCAGTTGCGGAAATCCAGTTCTTCGATTACATCTGGCCGGCGATGCACCAGCTCCGCAATGAGCTGCCGCTGATGCGCTGGCGGTCGAACGCGGGATTTTCGGCGCCGGCGGTGATCCGCGTGGCGGTCGGAGGGTATCTCACCGGCGGAGCCATCTACCACTCGCAGTCGGGTGAAAGCCTGTTTACGCACACGCCGGGGATGCGGGTAGTCTTCCCGTCGAATGCGCTGGACGCGAACGGACTGCTGCGCACGGCGATCCGCTGCGACGACCCGGTGCTGTTTTTCGAGCAC
>JASIJX010000646.1 GCA_030049955.1 Acidobacteriaceae bacterium | reverse complement strand
GGCCATCTACCGCTGGAATGAGATCGCCTCGGCCCTCGGCCACACGGGCACCCACGTCGCTGTCCAGCAGCCGGCCAACGGTTTCTTCCTGAGCGACGTCGAAAAGGTGGTCGAAAAGGTCATCACCCGAAACCTCAAGGGCCGCGAATCGGAACTGTAAAAGCCGGGAACAAGAAGTCAAGGGGGGAACAAGAGAGCAAAAGGCCGTGGCGCTCGCCACGGCCTTTCGCTTTTTGAAGCAGATTCAAGCTCTCTGCAGTGCGTCGCGGAGTTCATGGAAGTTAACGCCGAGCACCCCAGGCTCGCACCATCTACGCAAGAAATCTCCGAAAATGCAAAACGGCCGCAGCAATTGCCGCGGCCGTTTACTGCTTTCTTGTCCCCTCGTTCCCTCGGTCCCTGCCTTACGCAGGCTCAACCGAAGCGAACCGCCCGCGGTTGCCGCGGTCGGTGAACTTCACCCGTCCGCTGACCTTGGCGAACAATGTGTCGTCCGACCCGATGCCCACGTTGAGGCCAGGCTTGATGCGCGTGCCGCGCTGCCGCACGATAATCGATCCGCCCGACACCAGCTCACCGGCAAAGGCCTTCACGCCCAGCCGCTGCGCATTGGAATCTCGTCCGTTTGTGGAGCTGCCTCCACCCTTTTTATGTGCCATTGCCCAATCCCCTTCTCAAAAATCAGCTTCTAGCTCCTAGCTCTTAGCCTCTGGCCTTTGCTACGCCGAAATCTTCGCCCCACCGGGAATAGCTGGAAGCTGGAAGCTAGTGGCTAGAAGCTGGCGCAGTTTACTGCGCCGAATACGTCTTCCCGTCCGCCTCGATGGCCTTGATGCGCACTTCCGTGAAGTTCTGCCGGTGTCCCTGAAGCTTCTTGTACTGCTTCTTCCGCTTCAGGTGGAAGACCAGCACCTTCTCGCCGCGCCCCTGGCCCACGATCTCGGCCGTAACCTTGGCCTTCGCGGGCTTGGCAATGCCGGAGTCGCCGCTCACCGCCAGCACGTCGCTGAACTCGATCGTCTGGTCTGCACCCGGAACGGTCTCAATCTTTACCACGTCGCCCGGAGCCACGCGGTACTGCTTTCCGCCGGTGCGAATCACTGCGTACATAACAAATCCTCCAGCAACGGCGGCCTGCGCCGTCGAGCAAACTCAGAAATCTGTGCCCTCAAAATCTGGTTTTGAGCGGATACAGAGGCAACTACATCGGGAAGCGGGCCGCTCAAGCCATCGCGCGGCGCCCGGCTAAACCCCGCACATCCTGCCCAAATTCAGTACGCGGATGCGCTGTCGCCAAACTCTTTGATTTTATCGGGAAGCGGCCCTCAGGTCAATTTGCTTCAACTACGCTCTGGCAAGCCCCGCTAACGCCTCCCGCGCCGCCGCAACCGTGGCCCCTATCTCCTCTTCGCCATGCGCCGCGCTCAGGAAAGCCGCCTCAAACTGCGAGGGCGGCAGCCATACGCCGCGGTCCAGCATCGCCCGGTGAAAGTGCCCAAAGGCCGTCGTATTCGACTTCGCCGCATCGTCGTAGTTTTGCACCGGGCCGGCTGTAAAAAACCACGTCCACATCGAGCCTACGCGGTTCAGCGTCACCGGTACGCCGGCCCGCGCCGCCTCGGCAGCCACGCCCTCGGCCAGCTTCTTCGTCATCGCTTCAAGGTGCGGATAAACCTCCGCGCTATGCTCCTCGAGATACGCGATCGTCGCTAGCCCCGCCGCCATCGCCAACGGATTCCCGCTCAATGTCCCGGCCTGGTACACCGGCCCAACCGGTGACAGCATCTCCATCAGCTCGCGCCGACCGCCAAACACGCCCACAGGCAGCCCACCGCCCACGATCTTGCCCAGCGTGACCAGATCCGGCGCAAGCTCCGCTGTCATCCCGTACAACTGCAACGCCCCGCCCAGCGCCACACGGAAGCCGGTCATCACTTCGTCCACGATCAGCAGCGCGCCCTCGCGCCGCGTCAGCTCGCGCAATCCGGCCAGGTATCCGGCCGCCGGCGGAATGCACCCGGCATTGCCCACCACCAGCTCCAGGATCACAGCCGCAATCTCACCCTTGTGCGCAGCAAATGCCGCCTCCACCGCGCGCAGGTCGTTATACCGCAGAGCCAGCGTCAGCGCCGCAATCTCCTCCGGCACGCCAGCCGATCCGGGAATCCCGAACGTCGCCACGCCGGAGCCGGCCTTCACCAGCAACCCATCGGCATGCCCGTGATAACAGCCCTCGAACTTGATGACGATCTTCCGCCCCGTGGCCGCGCGCGCCAGCCGGATAGCCGACATCGTAGCCTCGGTCCCCGAGCTGACAAACCGCATCTTCTCGACGGCCGGATAGCAGGCGTTGATCCGCTCCGCAAGATCGGCCTCAGCCGCCGTCGAAGCGCCGAAGCTGGCCGAACCGCGCGCCGCGCGCTCAATCGCCTCCACCACCGGCGGAAAGGCGTGGCCCAGGATCATCGGGCCCCACGAGCCCACGTAGTCGATGTAGCGGTTGCCGTCTGCATCCCATACAATCGGCCCCTGCGCCCGCTCCACAAACGGCGGCGCTCCGCCCACTGCGCGAAATGCGCGCACCGGCGAATTCACCCCGCCGGGAAAGAAGCGCTCCGCGCGCTCCTGCAATGCCGTCGATTTCTTCGATTTCATCGCTCGGTTACGGGCAGTGATTCCCTCTGGTGCCGATGCTGGAGCCTTCATCTTGTATTCGAGTATAGATTCCACTGCGCTGCGGCGCCGCAATCGGCCGTTGCCGTCCTGCCACTGTTGCACGGACCAGGGACCACACCCAAAAGTTCTTTCTTCTCTGCTAATCACTCCGCAGTTATCCTCCGCCCGTCCTGCTAAAATCGCTCTTTCAGAGCGGTTCCGCCTTCCGGGAACCCTTTTCTGGACCCATTTCTCAGCTTCCAAAGCGCCCAAATGGCAAAACAGTCTTGCCGCGGCGCTCGGGTCTGGACCAGGTGCGCGGAAGGACGCGGGATCCGGCGCCGGACGAGCGCCGGGCCAACCGCCAAAAACCGCCAACCCTGAGGGAAAGCCCCGATCGTGTCAGAAACCAAGCCACAATCCGTTACCTATGCCGATGCCGGCGTCGATCTGCATTCCGGCGAGCGCGCCAAGGACCGCATCAAGTTCCTGGCGCAGAAGACCTTTAACCGCAATGTGCTGGGCGGCATCGGCAGCTTCGGCGCGCTTTACCGGCTCGACCTGCAGCGCTGGAAGCAGCCCGTCCTGGTGAGTTCCGCGGATGGCGTCGGCACCAAGCTCAAGGTTGCCTTCGCGCTGGGCCTGCACCACACCGTGGGCGCGGATCTCGTGAACCACTGCGTAAACGACATCGCCGTGCAGGGCGCCACTCCGCTGTTCTTCCTTGATTACCTCGCTACCAGCAAGCTCGAGGCCGATATTACCGAAGACGTGGTCACCGGCATGGCCGACGCCTGCCGCGCCAACGGCTGCGTGCTCATCGGCGGCGAAACCGCGCAAATGCCCGGCTTTTACGCCGACGGTGAGTACGACCTCGCCGGCTTCATCGTTGGCGCCGCGGACCGCGACAAGCTCATCACCGGCGCGCAGATTAAGCCCGGCGATGTGCTCATCGGCCTGCCCTCCACCGGCCTGCACACCAACGGCTACTCGCTTGCCCGCAAGCTTCTCTTTGAAGTCGCCGGCTACAAGCCGCAGCAATACGTAACCGCCATCAAGGAGAAAGCCGGCGCTGCGCTGCTCAAAGTCCACCGCAGCTATCTCTCCGTGATTCAGAAGCTGGTCTCCGCGGGCATGACAACCGGAATGGCGCACATCACCGGCGGCGGCATTACCGAGAACCTGCCGCGTATCCTGCCCAAGAATGTCACCGCGCAGGTAGAGCTCGGCTCCTGGCCGGTGCTGCCCATCTTCGATCACCTGCGCGAGCTGGGCAAAGTGCCGCAAGAGGAGATGCTGCGCACCTTCAACATGGGCATCGGCCTCATCGCGGCGATTCCGGCGGCCAAATTCACGCGCGCCAAAAACCTCCTCGACCGCGCCGAAGAAAAGTTTTACGTCATCGGCCGCATCGTCAAAGGCGAGCGCCGCGTGCAGTACACATAGCGCAGTGGCGTTAGCGGAGTTAGCGGCGTTAGCGATGCTGGCCTGCGGCGACATCAACTCAATGGCCTGTCATCCTGAGCGAGTTCGCGAAGCGAAGGAGCGAAGGACCTGTGGTTGCTTTTTGCCGATTCACCACCAAATTGGGTGCCCCGGGTCCCGATTCTGGGACCCGGGAGAGCACAAAAACTGGGATCAACAGGAACAAAGTTGACTAATCCGCAAACCGATCGCTCGCCACTCCGCCTCGGCATCCTACTCTCCGGCCGCGGCTCCAACTTCCTCGCCATCGCCGAATCGATCCGCGCCAACCGCCTGCCCGGCGTCGAGATCGCCGTCGTCATCTCCAACGTCGCCGATGCTGCTGGCATCACTGCCGCCGCCGAACTAGGCCTGCCGCACGCAGTGCACGTTTCAAAAAGCCGCAAGCGCGAGGAACACGACGCCGACGTCCTCGCCTGCCTCAAAGAGCACCGCGTCAACCTGATCTGCCTCGCCGGCTACATGCGCCTGCTCTCGCCGGGCTTTGTCGCGGCGTTCCGCGACCGCATTCTCAACATCCATCCCTCCCTGCTGCCGGCCTTCCCCGGCCTCGATGCACAGGAGCAGGCCTTTACA
>JASIJX010000117.1 GCA_030049955.1 Acidobacteriaceae bacterium | reverse complement strand
GAGCGCCATCCCTGCCGCTGGAAGTTCACAATGTCGGACTGCATGAAGACGGCGCAGCCGTAGCCGAACGAGGGCATCGACTTGGCCGAAAATGCGATATCGGCAAACTCCTCCACCTTCATGCCAAAACCCTCGGCCGTCGATTGCAGAAAATAGCCGTTGCCGGCCGAGCACTGCGTGTTCAGCTTGAAGTCCTTCACTCGACCGTCTTTCAGCACAATCAGCTTAATGTCCTGTCCGCCAACATCGACGATCACGTGCGGGTCGTCGTAAAATTTGAGCGCAGACTCGGTGTGTGCAACGGTTTCAACGAGTGCTACGTCGGCATTGAGCACGTCTTTGAGGATGTCCTTGGCATATCCCGTGGTTCCAACGCCAAGTATTTCAAGATTGGCGCCGCGGCTTTCCACTTGTTCCCGCAGCCTGTCGAACATCTCGATCGTGTCTTGGATCGGATTGCCGTTGGAGAGCTGGTACGCCTTGCACAGAACTTCGCCGTCCTTGCTCATCAGCACGGCTTTAGTCGAAGTTGATCCGCCGTCCACTCCAACAAACCCGGAGACGATCTGTCCGGGCACAAATTCCGCCGGAACAAATTTTTTTCGCCGGTACGCCGTTCGAAATTCATTGAGCTCCGATTCACTGGCGACCAATCCCTTGCCGCCGGAAGCCGCTTTCTCCTCCGCGCGGCCGTATTCGATGTACCACGCAAGCTTTTCCTTGCCCAGGTAACGGCCGACCTCTTTTTCCTCGTCTTTGCCAAATTCCACTGAGCCAAGCGCGGCGAAATACTGCGCATTTTCGGGAACTTTGATGAGATCCTCGGGCGTCGCGCCTTCAGGAAGCTGCACCTTCCGTTCTTTCCACATACGTGGAATATTCGCCTGCCACGCTTCGCGCATGCCACGAATAAACGAGTTCGGTCCGCCGAGGAGCAGAACATGCGGCCGCAGCGTGTTGCCGCGCGTGAGCACGCTCAGGTTCTGCAGCACAATGGCCTCGAACAGCGACGCCATCAGCTCGTGTGACGGCGTGCCGGTTTTCTGCAAGCCATTGATATCGGTTTCGGCAAAGACTCCGCACTTGCCGGCTACCTTGTGCAGCTTGATTCCGTGATAGCCCTGGTTGGCAAGCTCTGCTACGGGAATCTTCAGCTTGGCATTGATCTTGTCAATTACCGCGCCCGTGCCGCCAGCGCACTTATCGTTCATCGAAGGGATTTTCTTCTTGCGGCCAGTTTCTTCGTCATCTTTGAATACGATGATCTTAGCGTCCTGTCCGCCAAGCTCAATAACGGAATACACCTCGGGATGGAGCTTCTCGACCGCAAGCGCGACCGCGTGCACTTCCTGCACGAATTTCGCGCCGATCATCTCCGCCAGTGGTCCGCCGCCGGAGCCGGTGACGAAAACGCGCGCATTCTCGGGCGTCATTCCGGCGTCAGCTTCCATGCGTTGCAGAAATTCGAGCACCTTCTCAGGTTGGCGCGTTTCATGCCGCTGGTAATCCTGCCACAGAATCGCATCCGTAGCCGCGTCCACCACCACGGCCTTTACAGTGGTCGAGCCAACATCAAGCCCAACGAACAACTCCATGCGAGTCCTCTCCGTGTTTCAGTGTCGAACATGGTTGCGACGGCCTGACCGCGAGTAAGCGGGTCGGTATTGCAGCGGCCGATGCGCATCGAAAAACGTGAGCAGCCAACATTGCAGGAGGCCCAGCACAAGCGTGCCGGCCCCCTGAAACAGTCCGATTGCACCACGCATGAGGTGCCGCATTACGCCACCTGCCGTGCAGCAACAACTGACCGCTCACGCCGGTGCAGGGCACGGTCTTTGTCCATTAGATCGCTCACGTGCCAGGTAAATTGGGCGGCCGTTCCGGCGATGCCTTCGCGGTGCGGAACGTGATAGAGGGCGCGTTTCAGATGCGGATGCTCCTCCACGTAGGCACGGATGTCGTCGAGCCGCTTGCCGGTCTTGTTCAGTACGGTGTCAAACTCCCCGCGCGCTTTGGCGCGAGCTTCGGCCAGCGCCATCTGCACGCGGCTGTGCGCATTCACCTCGCCCTCGCCCGATGTCTCGATGGGCAGAAAGATCATGTCCTTGTACTTGCTTACCACGCGCGACTGCACCGCGTCCGACTGCGTTGACGGCATACACCCGAAGGGCTTGAGCGCCAGGACCATGTGGCACAGGTGGTTGACCGTGTAGTAGACGTTTTTGCCCACTTCCATGTAGCCTTCGCCGCCGCGCGCAAGCTGGTGATAGAACGGGTGGGCCAGGCGCGATAGCTCCTTTTGCGGCACGAGCCGGTGCACTGTGTCACCCATGTGGCGAATGGTGCGATGGTAGAAGTACGTCCACATTGCGCTCCCTACATTCAGTCCGGCAGTTTTCTTGAAAAGCGCGAACTCATTCGCCATTCTCTTCTTCACTTCGAACCAGCGGGGATCGCGATACGGCGCCTCAGCATCGGCGCGGGCTTTGGCTCCCTCCTTGGCCACGTACATCATGTAAGCGATCCAAGTTGCGATCGGTTCCACCAGCACTTGGGCCCCCTCTTTTTCGAGGAATGCAAACATATTGAAGTTGCCGTCGCCTTCAGTAGTCTGCGCCCAGAATTCGCCAGTGATCTTGATCACGGGCTTCACGCGCAGGCGGTCAACTTCAATGGCATTGATGCTGTCGCGGCAGGTGTGCAGCGCATCAACGTACTCTTTACCGTACAGATTGTCCGTCACTTTACCTAGTGTGCAGCCAACGCTTTCGATCTTCTTGTGCTTTTCGAGAAATGGCCGTGTCCAGGTCGGCGCCGCATCCATGATGTGCCAGCGCTTGCGGTCGCGTAGCGTATCGGTCAAGGTAGTCACCGCTTCGCCAATCACGCGATCGGTTTCGCCTTTGTTCGTCTCAAAGGGACGGATCTGATAAGCAAGCTCGTTGATCACATCACCCAGATTCAGTGCGTTCAACATACCCATACCGAAATCGACAGAGAACTTGAGCCCGGGTTCGCCACTAGCTGCCTTGATGCCATCGGTCTGCTGGAAGAGCAGAACGCGAAATCCGTCAAAGCCGGCGTTCTGTAGCGCGAAGCGGTACTCGGCCTCGTACATGCCGAAGCGGCACGGTCCGCATGAGCCTGCGGTGAAAAAAACGTAGTTATCGATGATCTCCTTACGGCTCAGTCCCTGCTGCTCCAGCTGTTGCAAATGGCGAACCAGGTTACCGACCGTAAAGTAGGTGGGATTGCACTGGCCGTTGTTGCCATATTCCTTGCCGGCTTGGAAGTCAGCCACTACAGGTGTAGGAATGTTCTCGCAGTTGTAGCCGCTGCCGCGGAACACCGCTTTGATCATCGCCTCGTGCTTCCACGTGAGGCCGCCGAACAGGATCGTTACGCGATCACGCTCCGCCGCGGTGAATGTTCGCTCCACAGGTTTTTTGAACTCGCGCATCCGCGCCAATCCGGCTTCGGTTCTCAGTCGCGCGCGCTCCGCATCGATCCGGGCCTGAATTTCCATCTCAAAGTCGGTCTGAACAACTTCGTTCGTGGGCATTGGGCTCTCCTCCGGTGGAAAACTGTTAATTGCCGACGCGAGAGATGACGAGCAAGGGCTTCAGCGGCGAACATCCTCGCGCACGAACCCCTCACATCTGTCCTGTCACCCCCTGAAATCCGTGTGCAAGCTGCTTGAAGAAGTACTTGATCACACGCTGGTCGTTGTAGCACCAGCCGAGGATGTGGTTCAGCGTCGAGAAGCAATGGGTCTGGCAGCTCTCTTTCTGATGATCGAGCTGTTTGGTTTCGAACTTATGGTGACCAACAATACCCCAGTCGTAGCTTGCCGTGTACATGGGGAAACATGGGGCGAGTGTGCCATCCACGCGAATGATCATCGAATTCTGACCCGCGCGGCAGTTCCAGGGAAAATGATTGCCCTTCATGAAGCCGACCATCTGCCACAACCGCGTGTTGGAGTTGACCATTTTGTAGCCGGCGTCTTGCTTTTCCGTCAGCCACTGGATAGTCTCTTCCACTGCCGGCCAGTCGTCCTTCGTGATGTAAGTGACGTTATTCTCAGCATGCTTGAAGTGCTCGTCCTGCGACAGTAGCGGCGACTCGTTGATGTGATAGTCCGTGGCGATGCCGAGATCGCGCGCGATCTCCGTCAGCTCCCTTACGTCGTCAAGGTTATTGCGGCAGATGTTGATATTGAGAAATACCGAGTAGCCGTATGAGTACTGCTTGCGGATCAGATAATCGAATTGTTTGCGGATTGGTACGAGCGCTTTGGGAAGGCCCGGCTTTATGTCCACCGCGTCAACGGCGATGTTGAACGTGGCGAGGCCCGCATCAGCCAGCTTGTCGATCACGTCCGTGCGCAAGAGGCGCGCGTTTGTCGGCAGGTAAATCCAGAAACCCTTCTTGGCCGCGTAGTACGTAATACGGTGAATGAAATCCGGCCGCAGGAGCGGCTCGCCACCCATGTACGCCAGCACCCTGCATCCAGTGCCATGCAGCCAGTCCACCGAGCGCTTCGCGGTGTCTTCCGTCATGCCTTTGACCTTGTTATCAAAGGCCCAGCAGTAATGGCAGTCAAGATTGCACTTGAATTCGGTGAACAGATACGCAATCAGCGGATGAAAATCTCCCGGCGTCACGCGCGAGCGAATGAACGGAAACAGCCAGCCACGCATTGTGTGGTAAATCTGGCCGGCGGTCCAGTGCCGCTTCTCAGGCGGAATCCAATCCTCGTCTTCGATGACGCCGAGCAGGTCGGGATACTGCGGAAAAACCGGGTCGGGAAAGGTCTGCTCTTGCGCGGGAGATGCAACGGGACATTCCCGCTCCGCCGGTTTCGTTAACAGTTCGTGAAGCTGAACGTCGAGACGGAAGGTGGACCGCTCTCCTTCGTGCGACTGATACATAGGAACAATCTCCGTGATGGGGGAAGAGGGGATTAACCCGGAGTGACCCGTCGAACCAGTCGATTGAGCCATAGCATAGCTGCTCTCATTTCCAATGACAAGGGCCTTCACGCAGCTCAGCGGCCGCGAATCGCCTCGGGATCTTCGCTACATCGACGCAGTCACTCCGTCAGGTGGCACAAGCGGAGAAGCCACACCTCGACACAATGATCCGGCGAGGATACTAATCGTGATCATTGATGGTTGTACGCCGCAGATAAGGCCAATCGGAAAGTCGAACTGGCAAGAATCGCAGAAAATCGGAAAGTCGAAGTAGCAAGAATCGCACGAGCGCCGTCTTGCCCGACTTGCCGGGTTTGATTCCTGAGAACTGAAATAGGTTGCGAAAATCTTTTGTTTTTTTTGGCTCGGGCTGAAGGTGTCCGCTCAGTAGAGCGAACCCCTGGCGTATATCCTGCAAGCCATTCGCTTTTATTTCGACGCACGCATCGCACGCCGCCAAGTTGCATGCTGGTGTATCCCGACGCTTTCCGAGTTCTGTGTCGACTCTCGCACAGCGACTACGACGGCGCCGGTGATCGGTAAGACGGGGTGGCCGCCGACGTCCTCAGGCCTTTAGCGTAACGTGCCGGGAATTCATCTGCGCCTTGATCACTAGCTCTGCAGCCAGCAAGCACTGTGTCTGGTCCTGCGCAGTGTGAGTGCGATTCGCAATATCGGCGACAAACTGCGACCCGAAAGGCAGCGGCATTTTGTTGCAATCGATGTAGCGCGCTGTGTTCGTATCGACCAGGAAAAGATTGTTTCCCTGGGGCCCTACTGCGACATCGGTGTACTTACGCACCTCGATATAACCGTCTGTACCGAGAATGAACAGCCGCCCGTCGCCCCACGTGCCCAACCCATCTGGCGTGAACCAGTCGAGCCGTACGTAGCCCAAGCCGCGATCGCCGCGCAACACCATGTCGCCGAAGTCCTGAAACCTCGGCCGGTCAGGATGGCGCACATTAGCTACCTGCGACTCCACGACTTCAGCCTCTGTCGATCCGGTATAAAAAAGGAACTGATCTACCTGATGCGAGCCGATATCGCACAGGATTCCGCCGTACTGCTCCGGATTCCAAAACCACTCCGGCCGGCCACTGCCGCCGCCGGAATCGCCGGCGCGCTGATAAATCTGGTGCGGCGCAATGTTGATCGTCTGGATCACCCTGCCAATGGCTCCCTGCTGCACAAGCTGGCCAGCGTATACAGCTGCCTTCACCTCTAGGCGCTCGCTATACATAATGGCGTAGATCCGTCCCGTTGCAGCGATGCTTCTCCGCACCTCCGCGAGTTGTTCGAGCGTTGTGATGCCCGGCTTATCGGCAAGAAAGTCCTTGCCGTGCTGCATAACCCGCACACCCAAAGGCGCGCGCTCGCACGGAATCTGGGAGCTCAGCACCAGTTGGATCGAAGTATCCTCGATGATCTCCTGCTGCGTCCTCGCGATCTTCACATCGGGAAAACGCCGCCGGAACTGCGCGAGCTTGTCGTCTTCACCGCCCCATGCGGCAACTATCTCACCGCCGCCACGCTGCACCGCAGCGATCATGCCAAAGATGTGGTCGTGGCTCATGCCGCAGACGGCAAACCGGATGTGATGCTTCGGCTTCTCTTCCTCGGCCTGCAGCGGTACCGCATCCTCGACCACAACGCCGTGCGCGCTCGCCTCTCCAGGCGGCAAGCCGGACAGCATGGCCTCCGAACCAATCCAGCCCGCGATCCATCCTCCTGCCCATCCCGCCTGCTTCAGGAACTCCCTCCGCACCGGCAAAGATATGCTCATATCCGTTTCCCTGTTAGTCTGTTGCCCATTGCGACTCAGTAGATTCTGCTCGCAATCACCTGGGTTCCGGTAGCGCTTGATTCAATACTGGTCGAGCGCAGCAGCACTTCAAAATTGCGCAGCGTGCCGTCAGGCCGCGTAGCGCGCTTCAGAATAGGCGTAATCGCCGAGGGATGCAGAAGCATCTCCGCGGCCGCTTGTGTCCCCGCCACGTCCAGGCCTTGCAGCAGCAGCAAGTGGCCGGTCCCGCTCAGGTTCGGCAGCAGCGCAATCAGCGCAAACGTTTCATGCGCCGGCTCGTCCCAATGGCTGGCATAGCTCGGCGACTCGCCTGATAGTGGCTTCAGGTTCAGAATCTCGGCGCCCTGCATTCCGGGGCTGTCAACGATCCTGAAGTTGGCGCTGCTCTCAGCAATGGCCGCCCAGGGATTGCTGCTCACCGATCCGAGAATCACAGCATTGGAATTCTTGAGGTCATCGAGGCGCAAATCGCGCGGAAAGCGGATAAAGACGCGTTCCGGATTTGCTTCAGGCAGCCGCGCCAGCGCCGCCACAATCTGAAAATCCACAAACGGAGTAAGACGCTGCGAGCGCAGGTCCTCGGCGCTGTGCGAATCCACGCCCATGAGCGGCTCCTGGCGGTAGTTGCCCTGCATGTATTCGGTCAGCGGCATGGGATGGTGTGACAGATCTTCGAGCAAGTTGAAGCCTGCATCCGAGGGCACGATGTAGCTGGTCGAAGGCCCATCGAAAAGCGTGGTCCACAAGATGTGTGCCGGCTCTGAAGCTGCCTGCCTGGCCCCGATGTGTGCCGCAACAATCAAGGTAAGGGCAACCAGCACTGCGGTATAGCTGGCCACGGCAGCGCCAGCAAGCAGTCTGCGCCTCCATCCCGGCCGAGCGGTCTCCTGAGCTGCGCTCTCTGGCGAAACGTTACTCTGCGTGCGGATCTTCACCGTAATCGGCAAGTGATCCGCGGGGGAAGGCGAACTGGCATCCGCGGCGCGTGCAAACACCGGCACGTACCCACCCACTGGGACGTCGAGGCGCCACTCCTCCGCACTGCCCTCGTTGGCAAAATATTCCGCCAGTCGCTTGCGCAACTGCCGGGCGTAATTGCGAACAATGTTGTCTTCGAGTGTCCGGTAATCTGAAGGGCGATCGAAGACCTGCACGCCGATCTGATGTTCGCCGATTTCGTCGCCGCGGCCCTCGAGCGTTTCGGCCACAACGAACAGCAGAAACCGTGAAAGCAGTGGAGAGCGCGCGAAATGCGGCCCGGCGATGATCCGCTGCACAAGTTCCCAGCGCGGATCGTCTTTGATCTCGGGCCTGACCTCGAGGGGGCCCCCATCGCGAACGAGCGATTTTTGTTTGTGCTGGATGGCCGTGGTCGCGCGTTCCATCACAGTACCCTCCGGAATTGACCGGGAAGCATTACTGCTCTGGCTTAAGACAAGTTGCGAGGACGGGGCGCAACGTGATGCGCAGCCTGTCTATTATTAAGCTTCGTTATTCAGTTCCGTCAAACGAAATTCACCGGTTGAAGAGGGTATATACTCCCGAGTCGATAATGCTGCTCTGGTGGGCAAATCCAGCGGTGGCCCAACGAATTCAAGTCTAGCATATTTCCACAGTCACAAACATTTTAACTAGGCCGTAATTATCTGCCCTTCAGCAAGATACGGGAGATTCCCACTAGTGTATACACTTGTGATTTCGAGGGTAAACACTCCCCTCTTCCCTGCAAACATACTACTGTGTCGCAGGCTCCCCAAAAGCAGGGCGAAGCACACGTGTAGCAAGACACGATTTTTGGAGGTTTCACGTATGAAAATTTGTCTCTGTCTCAATATAAGGCGCGCGATCCTGCTGATCGCGACCCTGGTGGCCGTTGTCTGCCTGCCCACGCGGCTTGCGGCCCAGCTTGATCGTGGCGAGATTACCGGAACGGTCGAGGATCCGTCGGGGGCCGTGGTCCCCAATGCCACGATCACGATAACGAACGAGGCAACCAGCGCGAGGATTGGCACCAAATCCACCGCGACCGGCACCTACGTCTTCGATGACGTGCTCCCCGGCAATTACACCCTTGAGGCGGATGCCGCAGGATTCAGCAAATTTCTTGAGCACGGCATCATCGTCCAGGTTCAGCAGGTGAATACAGTGGACGTGAAGCTTTCCACGAGCAATGTGCAGCAGACTGTTACAGTTACGGCTGCGGCTCCGCTGCTCGAGACGGAAAACGCTCAGGTCGGCCAGACCGTCACCAATCAAGCCGTCAACGATCTGCCCCTTGCCACCCGCGATTGGACCTCGCTGGCGCAGCTTTCCGCAGGTGTCAGCACGACGCCGACCGGATCCGGTGGCGGAGGAATCACCCCCGACGCAGGCAGCTCTGAATCTGGTTATTTTAGGGTGAATGGCGTTGACGAATGGCAAAACGATTTCCGCCTGAACGGCATTAACGACAATATTGAAATCTATGGCGGCAACTATACCCTGACCAACGCCGCCATCGTCCCACCGCCAGACGCCCTTCAGGAGTTCACCCTGCAGGCAGGCGACTTCAACGCCGAATTCGGCCACTCCACCGGCGGCGTTGTCAACGCATCCATCAAGTCAGGGACGAACGGCATCCACGGCGACCTCTGGGAGTACGTGCGCAACGACGATTTGAACGCGAATTACTTCTTCAACAGGACCTGCTCAAGCAGCGGTTGCGTCTCCGGTCCTATACCCGACTACCATCAGAATCTGTTTGGCTTCACGGCCGGGGGCCCTGTCATCATTCCCGGCGTTATCCACGGCAAGAACCGGCTCTTCTGGTTCGCCGATTATCAGGGTGGACGCTACGTACTGCCTGAATCGCCGGGCGGCCAAAACGTTCCCACCTGCGACGTGGCCGGGGTAACATCTGCATCGGGATGCACGGCCACCAGCGAATTCGGCAGCGGTTTTACCAACCTGCAGGACAACATCAACTTCAATAGCGGGTCGGCGCCGGCCGATGCATTGGGCCGCGTATTTCCCAACGGCACTATCCTCGATCCGGCTACCACGCGCACCATACCAGCCAGCGGACTCGATCCCATCACCGGCTTGACAGGAACACCTGGAGCCTATGTTCGCGATCCGTTCTACAAGTGCACGGCGAGCGGATGCCCCGCCGGTAACTATGCAGTCGGCGGCTTGGCCGGGGCGACCTATACCGTCGGCAACCTCAACATTATCCCAACGTCGCGCATTGACCCGAACGCGGTCAAGGTCCTTAACCTCTTTCCGTTTCCAACAGTGCTCAACAAGCTTAGCAGCAATTTCCCCAGCTACATTCCGATCGAGGACAAGAACACCAATACCTGGGACGTTCGCATCGATGCCAACATCAGCCCCAAGGACATCCTGTTCGGTGTCTATGACCGCAGCCTGCTGAACGCCTACCTGCCGGGATACTTTCCCGGGTATGCCGTGGGCCAGACCGACGCGCGCAACGACAGCCTGCCGGCCTACGCCTGGGCGGTCGGCTATACGCGCATCATTACACCCACACTTACCAACGATATGCATGTGGGCATGGTTCACGCCGACAAGTTCCAGCAATCAATTTACGGCAACGTCATCGGCAGCTCAGCCTGCACAGGAACCAACGTGACCTCGGGTTCATGCAGTATTCCGCTCGAGTTCGGCATCCAGGGGATTCAACAGGTGGCCAACAACGGCGGATTCCCATATATGAACATCGCCAACCTTCGCGGGATCGGCGTCGGGAACTACACCCCCACCATTCAAACCGTCTATAGCCTGGAGGGCGTGGATGCAGTCACCAAGGTCTGGCGCAACCACGCCTTCAAGACCGGCATCCAGGTGGACGATATGACAGCCAACATCTCGCAGCCGCCGCAAGGCCGCGGCGACTTCAGCTTCAACGGCATGTACACCGACGTTCCCAACCGCATCAGCCAAAGCGGCACAGGCCTGAACGGCATTGGCGATTTCCTTGTGGCGCCGGTGGCTTCGATGGTCAGCGGCGTGGCCGGAGTCGGATCGACGGTCGATGACGTTGGCGGCATGAACCAATTCTCCGGCTCCAATATCGCTGCTACCGACGACCATCGCTGGTACATTGGCGCTTACTTCCAGGACGACTGGAAGGTGAATCCCAGGTTGACGCTGAATCTCGGCCTGCGCTGGGATCTGTTCACGCCTTATGCCGAAACCCGGGGTTACCAGGCCAACTTCGTCGCTGCGGGCGGCAACGGGCCCACCGCCACCTACGAGATGTCCAGCCAAGGATGCGCGGTCGCGCGAGCGACGATCTTCAATACAATCGCCGCTCTGAGCAATGTCAACATCAGCTGCAACGCCGGCCTCGCTACCGGGAACGCTCAAAAGGACAATTTTGCGCCGCGCGTTGGGTTCGCGTACAAACTGCGGCCCACGCTGGTTGTGCGCGGAGGATTCGGCACGGCATACGGAGCGCTGGCCAATCTCGGTTACGGCGGCACGCTGGGATTCAACTACCCGTTCGTCTACACCCAGACCGTCCCCGCTCCCGATAGCAATCACCCATTGCTGCTGGCTCCCGGCCAGGCGGCAACCATGGAGCAGTCCTTCACGTACTTCAACTTCCAGAATCCAACCGTACTGCAAAGCCCAACCCCGTACACAACCACAGCGGTGACTTGCCCGTCCGGCAATTCCTGCGTGAATGGTCAATACATCGGTAGCGACTATCTGGGTCTTCCCTTCGACGCCCGCCAGATTAACTACCAGACGCCGCTTGTACAGACCGAGAACCTGACCGTCGAGGATCAATTCACGAGCCACGACGCGATCCAGGTGGGATATGTCGCCACCCAGGGTCGTCACCTGGACATTCTGGGGAACACGAACAGCCCCTCCCAGATCTTGCCCACCAGCTCAAACACCCAGTACTACATTCCCTACCCATACTTCTCCAAGAACAGCACCTACAACACCACCAATGCCGCCAGCAGCTACAACGCCTTGCAGGTAACGTATCAGCACCAGATGGGCTTTGGGCTTTCGCTGCTCGGCAACTATACCTGGTCGAAGTGTCTGACCGACCAGCACGCGCCGCAGAACTCGGAGTACAACGTAGGCTACCGCGCCCAGTGGCTGGCCGGATTCGGCATCAAGGGCGACTACGCTCTGTGCGACGGTGATGCTGCCGGCCTCGTACACATGGCCGGAACGTACAATCTGCCCTTTGGCCGTGGACTCCAATTTGGAGGCTCGATGAGCAAGGCCGCGGATCTCATCGTGGGCGGGTGGGTGATCAATGGCTTCTACACGTTCCAAAGCGGGCAGCCCCTCACAGTCACATGCCCGAATTCGACGTCTGCCGATTTTGGTTGCTCTGCCAATCTCACCGGGCAAAGTCTCTACGCCGGCCCGCACAACTACACCCAGTGGATGAACCCCGCTGCGTTTGCACAGCCACCGGTAGCCACCACCATAGGGCAGACTAGCACTGCTCCGCTTGGCGGCCCTCTCCAGCAGGTACGCGGACCGCATTTCGCAAATCTGGATTCGTCAATCCTCAAGAACTTCAAATTCACGGAATCGACGATTCTGCAGTTCCGCGCCGAAGCCTTCAACACCACGAACACGCCGCCCTTCGCTCAGCCGGGCCAGTTGAACTTCACAACAACGAGCTTCAGCAACATCTCGGCTACGAAGAACAGCAACCAGAACAA
>JASIJX010000645.1 GCA_030049955.1 Acidobacteriaceae bacterium | reverse complement strand
CTATCTTACGCAAAGTTGCCGCTGGGCACAAGTGCCGCGCGGGATTCACGAGTTGTTTTACGCGCCAGACGAGGAATCTTCCTCGCTCACCTGGCCTGCCAATGACCAGCGGGTCTTGCGCAGATCGTCATTGAGCAAAATTGCCTCAGCGATCTCTCGCATCGATTTGCGGCGCTGCCTGCTTTCCCGCTGCAAGGCTTTGTATGCAGCATCTTCGTCGAGCCCGAAGTCGCGCTGCAACACTCCCTTAGCTTTCTCGATCTGCTTCCTGGATTCCAGGCGGTCGGAGAGTTCCAGATTCTCGCTTTCAAGACGAGCTCGCTCCAACTCGGCGCCGACAAGATAGCCGGCTGCGGTAAGCAGCCGCACTTCTTGCTCGGTATGGTAGTAAGGCTTGCGATGCTGCAAGTTAATCACGCCGATCAATTTGCTGCGGCACAGGATTGGCACGGAAAGAAACGCCTCAAAAGTGTCCTCTGGCAGATTCTTGAACCGCTGGAAACGTGGATCTTTGAGCGCCTTCTCCGCAATAGCGACGGGCTCGCGATGCCAGCCAACCCATCCCGTGATGCCCTGGCCAAGCCAGATGCCCAGATGGTCGACGAGATCGGAATGAGGATTCTTCGACGCGCGTAAGACCAGTTGATCGCCTTCCAGTACATAGACAAAACAGGAATCGCATTGGATGAGAGAACAGGCAAAGTCGACAATGCGATTCAGGACAGTGTGCAGCGGATCGGATGCCGCCATGCGGCTGCCGATTTCGTGAAGGAAGTCCACGCCGGAGATCGCGGGCTTGGCCGCTTGAGCGTCGGTGGAATCAGTCGTAAGCAGCGGGCTGATCGGTCCAGGGGCGCCGTTCGAGAGATGGAGCGAGGCCGCCGCACGTTTTTGCTTCAGCAGTCTCTCGGCATTTTCCGCGATTTCCTTGATGAGAAACCCCATCTTCGATTGCGATGGTTCGAAGTCAGGTATGAGCCGGTACATCGACAGGCCTTCGGTGGTGCTCGGTCCGATGGACCCGATTACCGTGGAGTGGAAGCCCTCGTAAAGCGCATCGGTGTACCCCATGCGCTCCGCCATAAGGAAGAGATGGGCTACCTGCCCTGCATTCATGAAAAGCACAACGTCAACATGCCCATGAGCAAGTGCAATCACAGCCTCACGCAACGGTTGAACATCCTCCGGCAGTGCCCATTGATACACAAGCACGCGCGTAATCGAAACGCTTTTTTCCGCCAGTACGGTAAGAAGCTCAGGATTCGATGTGCCGTATTCCTGTACAGCGATGTTCATTCCATTCAGATCTCTTCCGAATTTTTCCTCCATCGCTTGCACGAGTGCGCGCCATGTAAATGGCTCCGGAGCGATAACAGTGATTGGAATCCCGGCTTCGCGCAGCGCGCCCGATGATTTCGGTCCACGCGCGGCAATCTTTACCGACCGCAGAGCGTCGAGAAACCTCTCACGGTCCATGTGCTCAGAGACGGTCTTGATGAGCGCGCGTACGCCAACGCCAGTGGTGAAAATGACCAGATCGAATGCGCCGGCCATCAGCGCTTCGGCAAACTCGACCATGGGGCTGTCGGAGTTTACGGCGATTTCCCGCATTGCGGGAGCGGTAAGAGCTTCGCCGCCAAATGTGCGAATCAGCTTTCCCGCTTCAACGGCGCGGCGCGACTCGAGGCTGAGAACGCGAATGCCGTTAAAGTTTGCGGTTGCCATCTTGTGACTCGCTGAAAAGGACATGCGAAACGTTGCCAAGAGTCTCTTCCCTCACTCCGGAAAACCGGAGGTGCTATTCGTCAGACGAAAATCACTCGGGTCCATCATCAACCGATTCGAAGCTCTCTTAGGAAACCTGGTTGGCGCGGTCTGATTCTGAAGCTGGTTCATGACTAGAATCGCCGAAACGCGATAAAGATCCCGTAAAAGATTGAGGAACCGGTACGATTTCGGTTCCTGCTTGCACAGAATGCAAATTAACGTTATGCTCAACGCAATCACCCCGGAGCGGAGTGACCTTTTTAGTGTGCTTCGCTCTCCGTCGGCTCCGAATGCCGGCATCTCCCTGGCAAAGGTGACCATTAGTTGGCTCCGCGAAGAGCCCGGCCCGAGCGGCCGCATGATCGCACGCACATTCTGAGTCAGTTTGACGCCTGCGCCAAGTGCACAGCGCGCCCGCGGAATCTCGTGCCTCAATTTCTCTTCGCAACCAATAGGAGCCAACTTGGAACTTCCCCTGCTCGCACGAGTTCAGGAAGACGGTGATATCTTCCGCCTGACCACCGCGGCCGACATCGCATCCTCGATCGCGACGACGGATCATGTGGAATCCTCGCAGGTCTCTTTCTGCGGCGTCAGCGCGCAGAGTCGTGTGCCGCGCGCGCCGGGCTTGGGGGAGCAATATCGCTTTCACTTCGACATGACGAAATGCATTGGTTGTAAATGCTGCGTCGTGGCTTGCAACGAACAAAATGGCAATCCAGCGGACATTCTATGGCGGCGTGTCGGTGAGGTCGAAGGCGGAGTGTATCCGGAGACGCGCCGCCATTACCTTTCGATGGGCTGCAATCATTGCCTCGAGCCCACTTGCCTGACTGGATGCCCGGTGGATGCTTACGCCAAGGATGGCGTGACCGGAATCGTTCGTCACAGCGCAGACGCCTGCATCGGCTGTCAGTATTGCACCTGGAACTGCTCGTACGGTGTGCCGCAGTACAACGCAGAACGCGGCGTGGTAGGCAAATGCGACATGTGCTACGGCAGGCTTGCGCGAGGCCAGGAGCCTGCATGCGCTGCTGCATGTCCTGAAGGCGCCATTCGTATCGAAGTAGTGAAAGTCGCAGAGTGGCGTGAGCATTACCGTGGGGCAGCCAACTCTCCCGGAATGCCATCGGCTGATGACAGCATCTCCACAACCCGCATCACGCTCCCGGCGAAGATGCCTGCAGATGTGAGCAAAGTCGATCTCAGCCAGCTTCGTCCGGAGCATGCGCATTGGCCTTTAATCGTGATGACCATACTCACGCAGCTCTCTGTTGGCGCGTTCGCGGCCATCTGGTTCTTGCAGGCCTTCGGTGCGCAATCGCATCGCATCGCGGCGCTGGTCGCGCTTCTAGTAGCGGCGCTTGCCCTTACGGCTTCCACTTTGCATCTTGGGCGGCCCATCCATGCGGTGCGCGCGTTGAAGATGTGGCGCAGGTCGTGGCTTAGCCGCGAGGTGCTTCTTTTCACCCTGTTCGCTTTTGCGGCAACCGCGTATTCCGCTGCGCTTTGGCTTGGCTTTCGCGGCATTGATTGGCTTGGAGCGCTGACTGTTGCTCTAGGTATCTGCGGTGTGGGCGCAAGCGCAAGGCTCTACCTCGTGCCGGGACGCCCCGCCTGGAACTCGCCCATCACCCTTGCGGAGTTCGGAGGCACAACCGCATTGCTGGGCGCTTGCGGTGCCAACATTCTCACTCGCGGGGCAACGGGCGCACGATATGCAGTCTTGTGGGGTTTTGCCTTTGCACTGACGACCACTGGGCTCAAACTAGCACGTCTCGCCCGTTCCCGCATTCATGAATTGCGCGGCTCCTGGCAGTTGCTCACTACTGTCTTCTCCAATCATCTTCTGGTCCGATTTGTACTGCTGTGCTTAGGCTGCGCGCTCCTACCGCTTGCATCTGCGGCGTGGATTCGAATTGCCATCGCCCTCCTGACGATTGCTGCGGAATTCACGGGCCGTTATCTCTTCTTCGTCTCCGTGGTTCCAACAAACATGGCCAAAGAGTATCTCGCACAGGAGGTGGCATGAAATTGGTACGCTGGCTCGCACGCAAAAGCGGCCTTGATATCCGCTCTGCGGAGTACAGCTACGGCGACGACCAGGTGCTGGGCTTCACCTCTTCGCGCAAGCACGCGGATCGGTGGGTCAACACCACGTGCGGCTATTGCTCTGTGGGATGCGGTATGCAACTGGGCGTGAAGGGTGGCCGCGTTGTAAGCGTGCGCGGCAATCCCGGCCATCCGGTGAATACGGGCAAGCTTTGTCCCAAAGGGCTGGCGGAGCACTACGCGATCGAAGCGGAGGGGCGCGCCAAATTTCCACTTTTGCGCAAGAACGGCCAGCTTGTGCGTGTGAGCTGGGATGAGGCGATCCGCACGATGGTCGAGCGATTTCGGGCAGTGCAGCAAAAATATGGACCGGAGTCATTGGGTGTCATCAGTACCGGCCAGCTTGTGACCGAGGAATTCTATGCGCTGGGCAAGCTCGTACAGCTCGGCTTCGGCACCCGCAACTACGACGGAAACACCACGCTTTGCATGTCCACCGCTGTCGCCGGATATAAGCGATCATTCGGCAGCGATGGACCGCCCGGAGCCTACGACGATCTGGAGCACGCAGACGTGATCCTCTTGATCGGCGCGAATGTCGCGGAGAATCATCCCATCCTCTGTACACGGCTTGAGGAGAACAAGGGCAAAACACTGATCGTGGCCGATCCGCGCGTTACGAAGACCGCGATGATGGCGGACATCTACCTGCCGGTAAAGCCGCGTTCCGATCTGGCGCTGATCAACGCCATGCTGCGCATCGTAATCGATAAAGAGCTGTATGACAGAGACTTTGTTGCGTCGCACACGTCTGGCTTTGAAGACCTGCGCGCGTCTCTGGAGCCGTACACGCTCGACTACGCTGCGCGGATCACCGGTCTGGAGCCCGAACTGATCCGCAAGACAGCGCTTCTCTACGCAAACGCTGAGGCCGCATTTATCGGCTGGACGATGGGTGTGAACCATAGCACCAAGGGCACGGAAACAGTAAACGCCATCAACAATCTCGCGCTGATCACGGGTAACATTGGACGCAAAGGCGCGTCGCCGTTCTCAATCACCGGCCAATGCAACGCGATGGGAACGCGCGAAGCTGGGTTCACTTCGGGTATTCCCGGATACCGCAAGTTTGAAAACGACAAAGACCGCGATGAAATAGCTCGCTTGTGGAGCCTGCCTGCGGAGCGAATCCCGGCGCAGCGCGGTCTGGCTTATCCGGACATCATCGAAGGCGCTGTAGCCGGTAAGATTCGCGCGCTTTGGATACTTGGAACGAATCCTCTGGTGTCGTTCCCAAACATCGACGTGTTGAAGCACGCACTGGGAAATCTCGATTTTCTTGTGGTGCAGGACGGGTTTCATCCCACGCCGACTACAGAGCTCGCCGACCTCGTCCTTCCTGCTGCAATCTGGGGCGAAAAGGAAGGCACCTACACCAACTCCGAGCGCCGCGTGAGCAAAGTGAATGCGGCTGTTGCGCCGCCAGAAGAAGCCTGCTCCGACTTCGATATCTTCCTAGCTGTCGCCGAGCGCCTCGGGTGTAGAGACGAACTTTTCCCCGGCTGGAATGAACCGCGTGACGCTTTCGATGAATGGCGCCGTGTGTCCGCCGGCCGCCTCTGCGACTACTCCGGAATGAGCTATGAGCAACTTGATGAGTGCGGTGGTATCCAGTGGCCATATCCCAAAGGGACCAAATCGACCGGTTCAATGTCTCGCCGGCTTTATGGAGACGGCAAATTCGAGACAGAGGACGGCCGTGCTCACCTGTTGCCAACGCAGTGGGCCCCGTTTCCGGAGCAACCAAATTCTGAATTTCCGCTTATCCTCAACACCGGCCGCACAGTCGAACATTGGCACACGCGCACCAAGACAGGAGCCATCTCTATTTTGCAGCGCATGTCGCCGCGCGCATGGCTCGAAATGAATCCCAAAGACGCGCAGCGGCTCAATCTTCAGGCGCATGATCGTGTTGAAGTAATCTCCGCGCGTGGCCGGGTAAGCAAAGTTGAGTTGCGAATTACTGAGATTGTCGCTCCGGGGCAGGTCTTCCTGCCGTTTCACTTTGCCGAAACGAATGCAAATCAAATCACACAGAGTGCATTCGACCCGATTTCGCGCGAACCCAACTACAAGCAATGCGCCGTGCGCGTTGAGCGCTCGTTGAGCAATCCAGCGTAGCAATCATCGTACGAATACCACTTGATCTGCCGAGCCACACGAAAATCCGATACCTCGCCAGCAACAGCAAAAGGAGCTCACCTTAAATGAACAAGAAATCGTTTCTCGCGAGCGGCCATCTCCCCACGCTCATCTCCGCCTTTCTCTATTTCGACGTTAGCTTCATGGTGTGGATACTCTTTGGGCCTTTGACTCCATTTGTTGCAGAACAGCTTCACCTGTCAGCAACACAGAAAGGGCTGCTGACTGCCATTCCGTTGCTAGGTGGCTCTTTTTTCCGTCCTATTCTCGGGCTGCTGGCAGACCGCATAGGAGGACGTCGCGCCGGTGTGGCTGGCCTCCTGCTCACGCTTGTGCCGCTTCTCGTCGGATGGCACTATGCCACACGGCTATGGCACTTTTACCTCATCGGATTCCTTCTTGGCATTGCCGGCGCCAGTTTCGCTGTCGCACTACCATTGGCCGGACGCTGGTACTCCGCTGAACATCAGGGCCTGGCGATGGGTATCGCCGGCGCGGGCAACGCCGGCTCCTTGATTGCCACATTCTTTGGTCCGCGCCTGGCTCAACACTACGGCTGGCATTCGGTCTTCGCTCTCGCGCTGCTTCCGGTTGCCAGTGTGCTCGCCTTCTTCATGCTTTTTGCCAAAGACAGCCCCGTACGATCGGCTCCTAAATCCTGGCCTCAATACGCTCAGCTTCTCGCCCAGGCAGACACATGGAAGCTCTGCTTTCTTTACAGCCTCACCTTTGGCGGCTTCGTAGGATTGTCGAGTTTTCTCACCGTCTTTTTTCACGATCAGTATCACTTGAGCAAAGTGCAGTCAGGCGACCTTGCGACTCTTGTCATTATTGCCGGCAGCTTTCTCCGCCCGGTGGGCGGTTGGATTGCCGACAGAATTGGAGGCTATCGCCTTTTGCTTTTGTTGCTCGCGGGCGTCTCCGCGTCTCTAACGGTTATCAGCAGCCTTCCTTCCGTCGCTCTTGTTGTGCCTGTGCTCTTCATGGCAATGGGAATGCTCGGCATGGGGAATGGCGCCGTCTTCCAAATCGCTCCGCAGCGATTTTCCGCGGACATCGAGATCATGACGGGGATTGTTGGCGCAGCCGGAGGGCTCGGCGGGTTCTTCCTTCCTTCAGCCATTGGCGCTCTCAAAGATCTCACCGGTAGCTTCGGTGCAGGCTTGCTTTGCTTTGCGCTGCTTGTGTTCGCCGGCGCTGTGCTGCTTCTTGAATTCGGCGTGCAATGGA
>JASIJX010000116.1 GCA_030049955.1 Acidobacteriaceae bacterium | reverse complement strand
GAACCGTGCGTGGTGGTGGCCGAGTGCGAGGCCAGCGACTCGACGCCGCCGAGCGATTCGGCGTTGATGAAAATCTTGATCGCCTTCAGGAAGCGTGCGGCTTCGTCGCGATCCTTCAACTCGAAGCTCATCATCGAGCCGAAGCCTTTCTGCTGCTTCACGGCGAGGTCGTACTGCGGATGGCACTTGAGACCCGGATAGGCGAGCCTGCTCACCTTCGGATGCCTGGAGAGGAACTCAGCCACCGCGCGGCCGTTCTCTTCGTGCTGCTGAATGCGCAAGGGCAGCGTCTTGATGCCGCGCAGGACGAGGAAGCACTCGAACGGCGACATTACGCCGCCGGCCGCTTTCTGGATGAGCAGGAACCTTTCCTTGTGCTCCGGCGTGACGCCGATCAGCACGCCGCCCAGACCGTCGGAGTGGCCGTTGAGATACTTGGTCGTCGAGTGCATCACGATATCGGCGCCCAGCGCGATGGGGCTCTGCAGAGCGGGCGAGAGGAAGGTGTTGTCCACGCTGACCTCGGCGCCGCCGGCGTGCGCGATCTTGCAGACGCCTGCGATATCGGTGAGCACCATCAGCGGATTGCTCGGCGTTTCGATGTGCACGAGCTTGGTGTTCGGGCGCATTGCCTTTTCGACCTCTTTCAGGTCGCTGGTGTCGACGTATTCGATCTCGATGCCGTATCCGGAAACAATCTGGTCGAAGAGGCGCACGGTTCCGGCGTAGACATCGCGCGAGCAGATGACGTGATCGCCGCAGCGCAGCATGGCGACGAGCGCGGCAATGGCAGCCATGCCGGTGGTGAAGGCATGCGCGCTGTGGCCGCCTTCGAGCACGGCGATCGCCGCCTCCAGCCGGTCGCGCGTGGGATTGCCGGCACGGGAATAATCCCAGCCGCGGTCGCTGCCGATACCGGTGAGCTCGAAGGTCGAGGAAAGGTAAACCGGAACATTCACGGCGCCGGTCAGCGGATCAGGATGCTGCCCTGCATGCACGGCAAGGGTCGAATATCTGTACTTGGACATTGGGATCTTGAGTGAGCTCCTAGTATTCAGGATATCGCGGCAGAGCGGGCGGAATGGGCGTGATTTAACTCAACGGGAGCTGGCTCAAGATGACAATACACCCGAACCTCTCAGCCCCGGCTCCGGCGGGCCTTCTTTTCGCCTGTCACAACCGACAGTAGACGCACGCAAATCCCGCGCGACAATTGACTTTGTAACGAAGCTGCAAACAAAATGCAGACTTTTCACGGCACGGGATCTCGCCTTTTTTCTCCGTCGTTTCTATAAGACCTGTCAGCGCACGTCCTGGAAAAATTCTGCGGCGGTAATTGCCTTGCCGAGGAGACAAACTCGCAATTGTGAGGACAAGATGATGAGCGATCCAGCGAGGAGATCAAGGCGTCTTCTCGTAATGGCTGTGGTCTTGTTGGTCGTGCCAAGTCAGTCTGTGCGCGCACAAACTACGGTGGGCGGGCACCTGGGTTTTCTAGTTCCGTGGGTCACTCACCAGGGCGGCCAAACAACAACTGTGTTCGATAGCTATTCATTCGGAATGCCCATTGGAATTAGTGTGCAGGGACAGGGTCGAATGTTTGTAGATTTCGAATTCATCCCCACTGTAAGCCAAAGCCCCCGTGGAACCACGCTGACTGTCGATCCCGGCGTCCTGTACAAGCTAAACCACGGATTCACAGTCGGCTTGCGCGCGGTATTCGACATCAATGCGTCGCGAGCCGGATTTATTCCACTGGTAAACAAGGGGTGGAAACTTCACCAACCTATTGGGGTCTTCAAGTCCGTCTACGCTGAGGTCGACGTTCCTGTGAAGTTCAGCAGGCCCACCGGCCAACCGGCCACGAATCCAGTCACGTTTGCGACTCAGTTCGGTTTCTCGTTCTGACATGCAAAATGGCGACGCCGCACTTGGGCTGTTGTCGTATCACCGCCATCCATGTAGGCCGGTTGCGCTGGCGAGCGTTGCGTGATTACTCGCGCTACTGCTGAGCGGCGACGAGGTGGTGCGCGATGGCGAACAACGCCAGCTCAAGCCGCGTGGAAACGCCGGTCTTGTCGAAGATGTTCGACAGATGGCGCTTGACCGTCTCTTCGCTCAGCGCGAACTGCTTGGCGATGTCGCGGTTCGAGCAGCCTTCCACGATGCAGCCCACCACTTCTAGCTCGCGCGGCGTGAGGCCATAGGTCTTGCGCTGCGGCACGGAGGCCTGCTGCATGAGCTCATGCAGAGCGGAGACCAGGTTAACCACGCGCTTGCCGCCGATCCAGTAATCGCCGGCGACGACGGTGCGGATGGCTGTCTGCAGATGGTCGGACAGGGCGTCCTTGAGCACGATGCCGCGGGCGCCGATCTGCAGCGCCTCAATGATCTGCTGCGTGGTGATGGTCGAGGTCAGCAGGAGAATCTTGGCCGTCGATGGACCGTTCATGATGGCGCGCATGGCCTCGAGACCGGGCAGGCGCGGCATGGAGACATCGAGGAGGAGAATGTCGGGTTGAAGTTCGAGCGTCTGGGTGATGGCTTCGTCGCCGTCGCCGGCCTCGCCTACAACTTGAAAGCCCTCGGCCTGGGCAAGCATGTTGCGAACACCGATGCGCACTACGGGGTGGTCATCCGCCACCAGGATGCGAACTGAACGATCCATTGAACCCGCTACCCTCCAAAAATGCGGAATTTTAACGCTTGAGCTCATCTTCCAGCATATGCTCAAGCGCCCTCGCCGCGGCGCGCAAATCCTCAAGGAGCGCACGGCTGTCATCAAAAGAATCATCCTCAGGCACAGAAGAGAGGTTTTCGAGCAAGGCTCCGAGCCGAGCCGCCTGCACCGCCCCGGCCATGCCGCACCCCCCCTTGATGGCGTGGCCGATGCGGCGAATCTCCGCCACATCATGGCGGTCGATTGCCGCCCCTAGGGCTTCGATGCGCCGGCTGAGGTCGGCGACCATGGTCTCATAAATCTCCCGGACAGCCTCTCTTGGCATGAGTTCCCGAAACTGACCAAGAGTCTGGGGGCTGACGACCGGATTGCCGGAGTCGAGATGGGACCGGCCGGCGTGGACGCGGCCTGGACCGTCATTTTCAAGCAGCCCGCAGAGCGCCGTAATGTCAAAAGGCTTGAGGAGCACGCCGTCAACGACGGCAGACAGCTCTGCCGAGGGCTGAGCGCCGCTGAGGATGTAAATGGATGCCGAGTGCGCCGCCGCCCGCAGTTCGCGAACCAGCTCGATACCGCTCAGGCCCGGCATCTGCGCATCCAGCAAAATGATGCCGGGGCGGAAGTCGCCGGCTTCGATCATTTTCAGCGATGCCGCGCCATTTTCCGCCGAATGCACGGTGTAGCCCATCAGGGTTAGGAGCGTTGCCGACACCTCGCGGCTGATCAGATCGTCGTCGATCAGGAGAACGGTGGGAAGCTCGTTTTGCGGCCTGATATCAAGCATGGCTCTAGCTAGTCTACGCGGCAAATCTCTGAAGAAAGCAAACAATTACTTTTTAACAAGATACGCTGAGCGGCGCGAACGCCGTCGAGCGCCGGACTGGCAGGGTTCACCGCTCGTGCTTTCATGCTTTTTCGACGACCGCCTTGGAGAGATTGCGCGGCCGGTCGACGTCGATACCATGCTCAAGCGCCATGAAGTAGGCAAAGAGCTGCAGCGGCACGACCTCCAGAATGGGAAGCAGGTATTCGCTGGCCGCGGGGATGGGAATGCAGTCGGCGGCGAGCGCAGGGACGACCATGTCGTCCTCGTTCGCGAGAGCAATCACGCGGGCTCCCTGCTGGCGCATGTCGCGGAGCAGTTGCAGAGTTTTCTCGTAGCGCATTACGGACGCTGGCAACGCGCGATCGACGGTGGCCAGCACCACCAGCGGAACGCGGTCGCTGACCAGGGCATTCGGGCCGTGCTTGAGCTCGCCGACGGGGTAGCCCTCGGCATGGACGTAGGAGCTTTCCTTGAGCTTGAGCGCGCCCTCGCGGGCGATGGCGTAGTGGATGCCGCGGCCGAGATAGAGGAAGGTTGCCGCCGTCCGGCAACTGTGGGCAAGAGCTTCGGCCTGGACGCGCCAGCGGTCCAGCCAAATACCGAGGCGATCGGGCAACGCGCACAGCTCGGCGATATTCGCAGCGCGGGCCGGCGCGTCCATGCGCTTGAGGCGGGCGCCTTCGTAGAGAGCGAGCACGTAAAGCACGGCGAGCTGGCAGGTAAAGCTTTTGGTGGCGGGAATGGCTTTTTCAGGGCCTGCTGCCAGGGGCAGCGAAACGTCCGCCTCGGTAGCCATGGTGGACGAGGCAACGTTGGTGATGGCGAGCGTGCGGAGGCCCTGGCGGCGCGCTTCTTCAAGCGCAGCCAGGGTGTCTGAGGTTTCGCCGGATTGCGAGAGAACGAGAACGCTGGGATGTCGCAGGCCGATATGATTTGGACCGCCGCGGAAACTGTATTCGCTGGCATATTCCACGTCCACGGCCAGACCGCAGAGGTCTTCGAGCAGGATTTCGCCATAAAGACCGCTATGACGGCTGGAGCCAGAGGCGGCGATCAGGATTTCTCCAGCCGAATTGGGCCAGGCGGCGAGCCGGGCTGCGATTTCTGGACGAAGAGCGCTGTTTTCGAGGTAAAGGGCCAACGTGCGCGTAAGCGCCTCGGGCTGCTCGTAGATTTCGCGGAGCATGGCGTGCGGAAATTCGGTCATCGCAGGTTTGATCATAATGCAAGGAAATGATCAAATGCGCCGACTTGATAACAAAAAAATTAAAACGCGTGAGTTGCGGGCCGCCTCATGTAAATGTGGCGGCCGGCATATTCAGGTGGGCAGAAATCGTCGGATTATGAACCCTTACGGCTGCCGGCGCGTCCAAATCAAAGAGAAATCCTGTGAAGGCTTTAGCAAAGCTTTTGATTCCGTTTATCTAAAGCTTATACGGCGGTTGTAGAATCGATTTCAGTTCATGGAAATAACGCTCAATCTCGCGTGGGTAGCCCTGGCCGTGTGGATGGTGTGGGCCTGGGTGCGTTATGCGCCGCGCGAGGGAGCTGACAGGCGCGTGCAGTTGGTCGCGCTGGGTCTTGTGATCCTGATCCTGTTGCCGGCCATCTCCATGACCGACGACCTGAACGCGGCCCGCAATCCAGCCGAGGTCGATACGTATATACGGCGCGTCCACGACTGGATGCACCCCCACGTGCTGGTTCCGGCCGCGGTGGCTTTGGTCGTTTCGCTATTCGCCGGGCTCTCGCTGGGCGCCGTTGAGCTGATTGCTCGCAGCACTCCTGCCGCCGTGACGAGCGATCCTGCGCTTCACCCGATCGAAAGTCGCCCGCCACCCACGGCCTGATTTCGCGTCTACCTCTGGTTTTTCCTCTCGGGCCGCCTTGTTCGTTCTGTTTCGACCTTTCGGTCCAAACCGTTCGATCTGGGTCGCCCCCCTGCGACTCGCCGTGCCCGTTGTGCGGCGCAGAGGCTTTCGTATGAAAAAAGTTTTCATTTCCCTGCTCGCTGCGGCAGCCATGTGCATGCTCGCGCCGGGCAATGTACTGGGCCAGGCACTAACCTGGGACCAGGTGAAGGCCAGATTCGAGGCCAATAACCCCGCGCTGAAGGCGGACGCCGCCAACGTGGAGGAGATGCGCGCCGAGGAAATCACGGCGTATCTGCGGCCCAACCCGCAGTTCGGCGCAACAGTGGACGGCACGCAGATCGCTCCGCATGACGGCGTGTGGGAACCGCTGGCCGGGACCTTTGTTTCACCCAGCCTGAGCTACCTGCACGAGCGCGACCACAAGCGCGAGCTGCGCTTGCAAAGCGCGCAGGAAGGCACGCAGATCACGGCCTCAGAGCACGAGGACCTGAAGATCAACATGGAGTTTGCGCTGCGCGGGGCGTTTGTGGACACGCTCCAGGCCAAATACGTGCTGCAAATGGCGCGCGAGGACCTGGACTACTACGACCACATCATCGACATCAGCCGCGACCGGCTCAAGGCCGGCGACATTGCCGATATCGACTTTAGCCGCATCGAGCTGCTACGCGTGCAGTACGAGTCGGAGCTGCAGACGGCGATAGTGAACCTGCGCACGGCGAAGATCCAATTGCTCACGATGCTGAACGACCGCACGCCGGTGGACCAGTTCGACGTGGATGGACCGTTCGACTTCTCGGATCAGTTAGAGCCGCTCGACCAGTTCCGGCAAACGGCACTCGCGAACCGGCCTGATCTGCGGGCTGCGATGCAAACCCTTGAGCAGTCGCAGACGAACCATAAGCTCGCGGTCTCGAATGGCTCAACGGACCCGACCTACAGCGCCTGGTACACATACAACGCTTCGACCAACAACCCGAACGCCAACCAGACGCTCGGCCTGAGCGTGAACATTCCGCTGCGCGTTTTCGACCACAACCAGGGCGAGAAGAAGCGCACGCAGATCGACATTGAGCG